>CAJBJW010000303.1 GCA_903953455.1 uncultured Pseudomonadota bacterium
CCTTTTTTGTGAGCGAAATGTAATTATTTAATTAAACTTAATAAAACACCAGCAGCCACTGCTGAGCCAATAACACCGGCAACATTGGGTCCCATTGCATGCATCAATAAGAAATTGTGTGGATTGCTTTCAAGGCCAATTTTATTAGCTACTCGCGCAGCCATAGGAACGGCTGATACACCAGCGGCGCCAATTAACGGATTAATCGGTGTATCACTAAAGCGATTCATTATTTTTGCCATAATGACCCCTGATGCGGTGCCAATGGCAAAAGCCACCGCGCCAAGCGCCAAAATACCAAGCGTTTTTATTTGCAAAAAGGCTTCAGCGCTCAATTTTGAGCCTACAGCCAAACCTAAAAAGATGGTAACAATGTTAATTAATTCATTCTGCGCAGTTTGACTTAAACGATCAACGACACCACAAGAATTCATTAAATTACCCAAAGCAAACATACCTACCAAAGGCGTTGAGGAAGGTAGGAGTAAAATAGACAATAATAATAAAATTAAGGGGAAAAGAATCTTTTCCGTTTTACTCACGTGGCGCAATTGCTGCATTTCAATTTTGCGTTCAGCTTCGGTGGTCAGTGCACGCATAATGGGTGGCTGAATTAATGGCACAAGCGCCATATAGGAATAGGCAGCAACGGCAATCGCACCAAGTAAATCGGGAGCAAGTTTAGATGCGACATAAATAGCTGTTGGACCATCTGCGCCGCCGATAATGCCAATGGCAGCCGCATCCCTTAACGTGAATTCTAATCCGGGGACGGCATTTAAGGCGAGTGCGCCAAGCAGTGAAGCAAAAATTCCAAACTGCGCAGCTGCCCCTAAAAGCAATGTTTTGGGATTGGCAAGCATGGGTCCAAAGTCAGTCATCGCGCCCACGCCCATAAAGATAAGCAAGGGGAAAATGCCAAGTTTAATGCCGTAATATAGAAAATAAAGTAATCCCCCTTCCTGTGAAATGCCTGCAACCGGAATATTACTGAGAATTGCACCAAAGCCAATAGGTAATAATAATAAGGGTTCAAAACCTTTTTTTATGGCTAAAAATAACAACAAAAAACCAATGAGCATCATAAAAACTTGCCCAGCAGTGAAGTTATAAATACCGGTGCTTTGCCATAATGAAATTAAATTTTCCATAACTAACCTTTATAACGTAATTAATACGCTGCCACTACTGACAGCATTCCCTTCTTTTACATGGACTGAGGTGACAACCCCTGCAAATTTTGAGCGAATTTCAGTTTCCATTTTCATTGCTTCCATCAAAATAACAATCTCTCCTTCCTGTACTTCGCTTCCCGCATTAACTAACACTTTTAAAATGGTGCCAGCCATTGGTGAGTCAATTGTTGCGCCACTACCTGCAACTGCAGTCAATGGTGCTGCATGGGCAGCACTCACTGCGGGATGAATCGATAATGCACTTCCACCTGGGCCGACAGCAACGTTAAAGTTTTTGCCGTCAACATTGACCGTATAGGTTTCAATGGCGCCGTCTTTTTTGGGTGCGATGTCGGCAGCAAATTTCTCTGCATTTGGTTTGGACTCAAACGCACTTGGATTATTACGGTTTGCTAAAAATTTCCAACCCACTTGGGCAAATAATCCATTAATTAAGGCATCTTCTTCAATATTGCCAGAGAGCTTTACATTTTCAATTTTCGCTTTTTCTTGAACGTCAGCAATGAGTTTGTCCATTTCAGCATCAATTAAATCAGCTGGGCGACAAGTAATTGCTAGGGTACCATTTAAGACTTTTTCTTGAAGTTCTACATTCACGGGTGCGGGTGTAATACCGTATTCGCCTTTTAAAATCGCAGCGGTTTCTTTTGCAATCGATTTATAGCGCTCACCGTTCATCACGTTCATGACCGCCTGTGTACCGACAATTTGAGATGTCGGTGTTACAAGTGGAATAAAACCCAAATCTTCACGCACTCGAGGAATTTCTTTTAATACCTCATCAAACTTATCTGATGCGCCTTGTTCTTTGAGTTGACTTTCCATGTTCGTCAGCATACCGCCGGGAACTTGTGAAATTAAGATTCGACCATCTACACCTTTCAAGCCGCCTTCAAATTGCGCATATTTTTTGCGCATATCACGGAAATAATGGGCAATATCTTCGAGTTTTACTAGGTCTAAACCTGTATCGCGTTTTTCGCCTTCTAAACTCGCTACTATAGACTCAGTGGGACTGTGCCCATAGGTCATGCTCAGGGATGAAATGGCGGTATCTACGTTATCAACGCCTGCTTCAATGGCTTTGATGAGCGTTGCAACACTTAATCCTGTTGTTGCGTGGCAATGAAGATGAATGGGGATTTTGGTGCTTTTTTTAAGTTTAGACACTAACTCAAATGCTTCATAAGGCTTGAGCAGTCCTGCCATATCTTTAATGCAGATTGAATCGGCTCCCATGTCTTCAATGGTTTTACCTAAATCTATCCATGATTTAATGTTATGCACGGGACTTGTTGTATACGACATAGTGCCTTGAGCATGTTTTCCAGTATGTTTGACTGCAGTGACTGCGCGTTCAATATTGCGCATATCATTCATTGCGTCAAAAATTCGAAATACATCAATGCCATTGATCGCGCATCGTTCGATGAACTTATCTACAACATCGTCAGCATAATGGCGGTAGCCTAATAAATTTTGCCCACGTAACAGCATTTGTTGCGGTGTTTTTGGCATTGCTGCCTTCAATGCACGCAATCTATCCCAAGGGTCTTCGCCCAAATAACGAATACACGCATCAAATGTCGCACCGCCCCATGATTCAATGGACCAGTAACCAATTTCATCGAGTTGTGCGCAAATTGGCAGCATGTCTTCTGTGCGCACACGTGTGGCCAAAATAGATTGATGTGCGTCGCGCAAAACAACTTCGGTGATGCCTAATTTTTGTGTATTCATAGCCATTTTTATAGATCTCCTAAATGCTAGCAGTTTCGAATAAAAAACTGTTTTGCTTTTTTATTGGCAAGGTGAAAAAGGTCTTTTAGTTTTAATTATAAAATATACGTAATTTTTTTAATTTTGAGCAATTAATGCGTGCTTCGATATTGATGCACTGCCGCAGTAATTGCCGCAATATAATGTTTGTTAGTTTCTGCGTTTGTTGCAACAGAAACGGTGTTGTGTGATGCGACTTCTTCTGGTAAATAACGCGTGATAAGTTTTGACGTGGCGTTAATAACGACCACTAGCATAGCCAAAAATAAAAATACGATGGCCATGCCCGCAAGCATCAATTCTAGGCCGCTACTCATAAGTTCAGTCATAATTTCTCACTAGGGTAAAATATTGGAATATGTGCATTGTATTATATTTTTTTCAAATAATTGTAGTAATTGCTAGTATAATTAATTAAATCGCGTCTTAATTAAAGTATTGTATCGTTTGTGGTAAGTAAAATCGTTACTCTGTCTAATTTGACGCTTATGGCGTTTCAATATATTATTAGCTAATGCAAAATCGACTGCCTGAAATCATTGAACCACTAAATCTTGCCGATAAACGCGGTGAATTACATGGTCAATTGCCGCTTAATTCCTTAATTCGTCTAAATGAAAAGTTAGTAAACAACGAAGGCGTTGTTGAAGTTAATTTATATTTTGGACGCGAAGGAAGAACCCCGTATATCGAAGGTAACTTGGAAACGACGCTGTTTCTTGTTTGTCAGAAATGTTTGCAGGGTGTCGAATTTAAAGTCAACAATGCGGTTAAGTTGGGTATTGCCACCAAATTTGAGTATGTAGAACGATTGCCTTCTGAATATGAGCCATTGCTTGTCGAAGAAGAAACGTTTCTGTTAAGTAAACTTGTTGAAGATGAATTATTGCTCAGCCTACCTGATTACCCTAAGCATGAATACGATTGTATGGTGGAAGGGGTTGCCAAAGAAGTTGTCAGTGCGTTCGATGAAATTGCACCCGAAAAACCTAATCCTTTTTCCGTTTTAGCCCATTTAAAAAAATCTACTGGAGAATCCTAATGGCAGTACAAAAGAGTAAAGTAACACGTTCAAGACGTGGCCAACGTCGTTCACATGACGCATTAACAGCAAAAACATTATCAACAGATAAAATTACAGGTGAAGTACATTTACGTCACCACGTAACGCCAGATGGCTACTTTAAAGGTCGTCAAATTGTTCGTTCAAGCGCTGTTGACGTAGATTAATACGTTTAATTTTTGAGCGAGATATTGTGCCGAATCAGTTAAATCTGATTCGGCTTCTTTTTAAGTACAGTGGAGCAATGAGTTAGCGTGAGTTTAACCATATCAATTGATGCTATGGGCGGTGATTTTGGACCAAGTGTGACGGTTCCTGCTGCTTTGGCTTGCCTCAAAGAAAACTCAGCTTTAGCACTTATTTTGGTAGGTGATGAAGCAGTGCTTGAGCCTTTACTCGTACAGGCATTTCCTGTTTACGGCAATCGGTTACAAATTCAGCACGCCTCGCAACAGGTGGATATGGATGAGCCGCCTTCAAAAGCCCTTAAGAATAAAAAAGACTCCTCCATGCGTGTGGCTATTAATCTTGTTCATCAAGGTCGAGCAGATGCGTGTGTGAGTGCAGGAAATACGGGTGCGCTGATGGCGACCGCGCGATTTGTACTTAAAATGCTCAATGGAATTGATCGCCCTGCCATTATTTCAACCTTACCTTCTGTTTATGGGCATACGCACATGATGGATTTAGGGGCTAACGTCGACTGTACTGCAGAGCATTTGTTTCAATTTGCTGTCATGGGCAATGAGTTGGTGAAAGCAATCGACAATATCGACAGTCCACGTATTGGTCTTTTGAATATTGGGGAAGAAGCTATGAAAGGCAATGAGCAGGTAAAAACTGCGGCAAAGTTGCTCGAGAATTCTTCACTTAACTACATTGGCTATGTTGAAGGTAACTCTATTAACGCTGGGAATACGCAAGTTGATTTGATTGTCTGTGATGGCTTTGTTGGCAATGTCTCGCTTAAATCCATTGAAGGTGCCGCAAAAATGATTGGCACGACGCTAAAACAAGCGTTCTCTAAGAATTGGTTAACTAAATTAGCCGCAGTCGTTGCGTACCCCGTACTAAAAAGTTTTAAGCAACGCATCGATCCGCGTTTGTATAATGGCGCCAGTTTTCTCGGTTTACGAGGACTTGTGATTAAAAGTCACGGTGGCGCCGATGTTCTTGCGTTTAAAACAGCAATCAAATTAGCTGAAGTTGAAGTTCAGCACAATGTCATTCAAAAAATTACGCAACAAGTTGAAGCTTCTCTCGCGCAACGGACACTCTTATGACACGCTACAGTAAAATTATTGGTACAGGCGGTTATTTACCTAAAAATATCGTCACAAATCATCAGTTAGCTGAGCGCGTTGATACATCAGATGAGTGGATTTTTGAGCGTACAGGTATTCGTAGTCGTCGCATTGCTGGCTCTGATGAAACAGCGTCAAGTATGGCAGAAATTGCGGCACGTCAAGCAATTGAAGTAGCGCAAATTGATGCAAACGCTATAGATTTAATTATTGTCGCGACGGGAACGCCAGATAAGGTGTATCCAAGTACAGCGTGTTTATTGCAACATCGTTTAGGTATTAACGGTGGTGTAGCTTTTGATATTCAAGCGGCATGTAGTGGTTCCATTTTTGCGTTAAGTATTGCTGATCAATATATTAAATCAGGTGCTGCAAAAACGGCGCTTATTGTAGGTTCAGAAGTCTGTTCGCGCATTGTTGATTGGACTGATCGCGGAACGTGTATTTTGTTTGGGGATGGCGCAGGGGCTTTATTGTTGCAAGCATCTGATGAAGTGGGCGTGTTATCAACCCACATTCATTCAGATGGACAATATGATGATTTGCTCTATTGTCCAAATCCTCAAGCAATAGGTGATGAAGAGTCGCCTTTAGGTTATATATCAATGCGCGGAAATGAAGTATTTAAAGTGGCCGTTAATACGCTTGGTCGTATTGTGGATGAAACACTCGAGGCGCATCATATGGATAAGTCCGAAATTGATTGGTTGGTTCCACATCAAGCGAACATTCGTATTATCGCGGCGACTGCAAAAAAATTAAAAATGTCGATGGAGCAAGTTGTTGTGACGCTTGAAACGCAGGGTAATACGTCGTCAGCGTCTGTTCTACTCGCATTCAATGAAGCGGTGCGTGATGGACGAATTAAACGTGGCCAAACCGTATTGCTTGAAGCGTTTGGTGCGGGGTTTACTTGGGGCTCAGCGCTCGTTCGTTACTGATTGATTTTTTTGATCATCTTCTGTTATTTTCTCCCTTTACTTAATAAAAAATAATTAAAAAATGACTCAACAACAAAATTTAGCGTTTGTTTTTCCAGGGCAAGGTTCGCAATCTATCGGTATGCTCGATGATTTAGCGCAAAGTTATCCTGAAGTAAAACAGACGTTTGAGCGTGCATCAGAAGCGCTTAAAAAGGATTTATGGGCGCTAGTGAGTGATAGCGCGTTAGAATCTGAATTGAATCAAACGCATAACACACAGCCAGCCATGTTAGCCGCAGGCGTTGCGGTTTGGAACGTTTGGACACAACATAGTACAGTTCGTCCTGCATGGCTTGCAGGTCATAGTTTAGGTGAATACAGTGCGCTGGTTTGCGCCGGTGCGCTTAATTTTGAGGACGCCATTAAATTAGTGGCGTTGCGTGGCACGTTAATGCAAGAAGCTGTACCCCAAGGTGTGGGCGCGATGGCCGCAATTTTAGGTTTAGATGACAGCGTTGTTGTTGACGTTTGCGCTCAGGTGGCAGGAAATGAAGTGGTGTCTGCGGTGAATTTTAATTCGCAAGGTCAAGTTGTTATTGCGGGTCACGCGGCAGCAGTTGAGCGTGCAATGGCTGGTGCAAAAGAAGCAGGCGCAAAACGCTCTGTGTTATTACCCGTCAGCGTGCCTTCACATTGCGCATTAATGCAACCGGCTGCGGATAAATTAGCGCAAACCTTAGAGAATATGACGATTCATGTACCCAATGCTACGTTAATTCATAATGTGGATGTACTTTCACATCAAACGCCTGAAGCGATTCGATTCGCACTAAAAGAACAGCTTTATAAGCCTGTACGTTGGGTGGATACGATTAAATACATGGCTGATAACGGTGTATCGCGTTTTGTTGAATGTGGTGCAGGTAAAGTCTTGATTGGTTTAAATAAACGCATTGTAAAAGAGGCTGAGCACTTTAGTATTTACGATGCTCTAACACTTAATACACTTTTGGAGCAACTCAATGACTAAACAACTTGCTTTAGTAACGGGTGCAAGTCGCGGAATTGGTCGTGCTATTGCTGAGCGGTTAGCACAAGATGGTTTTTTTGTTTTAGGTAGCGCAACCACAGAAAATGGTGCAGCGGCAATTTCCGCTTATTTAGGTGAAAATGGTCGGGGATTGGCATTGGATGTTTCAGATGCAAGTTCAATTGATACCGTTATGAAAGCGATTAGTGGTGAATTTGGTACACCGCATGTACTTGTGAATAATGCAGGTATTACGCGCGATAACTTGCTTATGCGCATGAAAGACGATGAATGGGATGATATTATATCAACAAATTTGACGTCCGTTTTTCGTATGAGTAAAGCCGTTTTACGTGGCATGATGAAAGCTAAAACAGGTCGAATTATCAATATTTCGTCAGTGGTTGGTTCAACAGGTAACGCAGGACAGGCTAATTATGCTGCAGCCAAAGCAGGTATGATTGGTTTCACTAAATCGATGGCAAAAGAAGTGGGATCGCGCAATATTACGGTCAACACAGTAGCACCGGGTTTTATTGATACCGATATGACAAAAGAATTAAGTGACGAGATTAAAAATGGCTTGCTTGCATCCATTCCGCTCGCACGTTTAGGACAAGCAACAGAGATTGCTCATGCGGTAAGTTTTTTAGCGTCTGATGGCGCGGCATATATTACCGGTGAAACCCTGCATATAAACGGTGGTTTGTTTATGCCCTAGTAAGGGGACGGTGACCCGTTGTCTTCTTAAAAAAGGACGTTGCGGTTCACTATAGTGTGACAACACGGCAATTTGCCGTATAATTCGCCCGTCTTCTGGCTTTGCTGGGACGGTATTTTTAGTAAAAACAACAACAATATCAAAACAAGTCATTATTTCATAACTTGTTTTGTTCGAGGATTAAAATTATGAGTAATATTGAAGAACGCGTTAAAAAAATTGTTTCTGAGCAATTAGGTGTGAAAGACGAAATTGCTACTGACGCGTCATTTGTTGATGATTTAGGCGCGGATTCTTTGGACACCGTTGAGCTAGTTATGGCTTTAGAAGAAGAATTCGAATGCGAAATTCCAGATGAAGAAGCTGAAAAAATCACCACCGTTCAGCAAGCAATTGATTACGTCACTTCTCATCTTTAAGTAGACGCGCGTGTGGATGGACATCTGGTTCATCCACTGCATTTTTATACGTCAATTTCATTTCCCAGTTAAATTTTTTACGGTACACAATAGTGAGTAAACGTCGAGTCGTCATCACAGGATTAGGGGCAGTTACGCCTTTAGCTAACACAGTCGCGCAAACTTGGGCCGGTATTCTTGAAGGCAAAAGCGGCATTAGTGCGATTGATTCTTTTGATATTTCCCCTTTTACGACAACGTTTGGTGGTGTGATCCGTGATTTGGATATTGGTCAGTATATTGCCGAAAAAGATGCAAAGCGCATGGATGGGTTTGTGCATTATGGTATCGCAGCAGGTTGCCAAGCATTTGAAGATAGCGGTCTTGTCGTGACGCAGGAAAATGCGGAGCGCATTGGCGTAGCTATTGGCTCAGGTATTGGCGGTATCACAGGTATCGAAGAATGTTATGCGACGTATGAAAAAGGCGGTCCTCGTCGTATTTCACCGTTTTTTGTACCGGGAAATATTATTAATATGATTTCAGGTAATCTATCAATTAAATATGGTCTAAAAGGGCCTAATTTTGCGATTGTTACCGCTTGTGCAACCGGTACGCATAATATTGGTGATGCAGCGCGTTTAATTGCATACGGTGATGCGGATGTAATGATTGCGGGTGGTGCTGAGCGTTGTACAACGTCACCAACGGCAATGGGTGGTTTCGCTTCAGCAAAAGCGCTTTCACGTCGCAATGAAGCACCTCAGCAAGCAAGTCGTCCTTGGGATAAAGATCGTGATGGTTTTGTACTCAGTGATGGTGCAGGCGTGGTTGTTCTAGAAGAGCTTGAGCATGCTTTAGCACGTGGTGCGAAAATTTATGCTGAACTTGTCGGTTATGGCATGAGTGGGGATGCATATCATATTACAACGCCTTCAGAAGGTGGGGAGGGCGCGGCGCGTTGCATGCGTAATGCTCTGCGTGATGCAGGTTTAAATGCTAGCGATGTGGATTATATCAATGCACACGGTACATCAACACCGGCTGGGGATTTAGGTGAAACACAAGCCATGAAAGCGGCTTTAGGTGATCACGCATACAAGGTAGCGATCAGTTCAACAAAGTCGATGATTGGGCATATGTTGGGTGCTGCAGGTGGTATTGAAGCGGTATTAACAGCATTGAGTATCCAAAATCAAGTTGCACCGCCAACAATAAATTTAGAAAATCAAGATCCGTTGTGTGATTTGGATTATGTTCCAAATACGGCGCGGGAAATGAAAATTGATGTGGCAATGTCAAACTCGTTTGGGTTTGGTGGCACAAATGGCACGTTGGTTTTTAAACGTTACGCATAAAAAATTCTTAATAAAACCACGATTCTTCAAATGCTAGTCAATGGTGAAAGTCAAGACACTATTGCCATTATGGATCGTGGTTTTCAATATGGCGATGGTTTATTTGAAACCATTGAAATACACTCTTCAAAACCTCTTTTCTTAGAGCAACATCTAGCACGTTTAGTGCTTGGATGTCAGAAACTCTTAATTCCAAAACCCGATTTAGTATTGCTGCGCAATGAAATAGCTCAGTTAAGTTCTAATGCAGGTAGCGCAGTACTTAAAATAATTATCACGCGTGGTGAGGGTGGGCGAGGTTATCGACAGCCTGATTCTATTCAATCAACCCGCATATTGAGTTTACATCCTTTTCCACATTATCCTGAAAATTATTACAGTGAAGGCATCTCTGCGCGATTTTGTGAAACGCGTTTAGGGCTGAGTCCACTGCTTGCAGGCGTTAAACATTTGAATCGTTTAGAGCAAGTACTTGCCCGAGCAGAATGGGGAAGTGATGAGTTTCAAGAAGGATTAATGCTCGATATTGAGCAACATGTCATTGAAGGCACAATGACAAATTTATTTTATGTAAAAAATGGTATTTTATATACAGCACCTATAACACATTGCGGAATTGCAGGGATTATTCGTGCGTGGATAATGACGCAATATTTAGTTGTAGAGGACTATTTCTCAATGGAAACGCTATTGCAATCGGATGAAATTTTTGTATGTAATTCGATTATTGGTATTTGGGGAATACGTGAACTTGTTAATCGTCATTACAGTATCGGAAACATGACACAAACTCTTCAACACGCGCTATTGTGCGAAAAACAAAAACAGGTCGCGTATGAAAATGTCTAAATC
>CAJBJW010000304.1 GCA_903953455.1 uncultured Pseudomonadota bacterium
AAGAATTTACTGATAAAGTCAATGCAGCTGATTTTGCAACGCAAGCAACCAATACATCAGTTGTGGCAACAGATGCTGTTATTCAAGCGAAAAGCGTAACAGATGCAGCGCAAGCGTCTTCATTGTCAATTACTGCTAATACCTTAGCTGAAGCAGCAAAAGCTAACGTTGCGGCTGCGGGTCAAAATATTTATGTGACCGTAATGAATACCTTAACTGGTGACAAAATTGATATTCCAGCATCCGTTAGAAACGTATCAGGTGAAATTGATATGACAGTTGCTGGTCAAGATAACGTATTAAACCAAGCCGTTAATAGATCTATTAAAGTAGGCAATGCATTTGGTGCGGACAGAGAAGCGCAAAAAACTTTAGCTGGTTTAGCATTAGCTAAAGCGGTTGCTGGTGCATCTTATGTTGAAGATCCGTTGAAAACAGCTTCAGCTAACGAAACAGACAAAGCGTCTTTTGTTGGTAATAACGCTTTAGTACTTTCAGTATCAACTGCAGCTGACAGTGTTGCGGCTGATTACGCGTTAGCGTCAATTAACTATATCGATGCGGCAATTGCGGCGATTGATACAGAACGCTCAAACTTGGGTTCAACTCAAAACCGTTTCACAACAACCATTGCAAACTTGCAAAACGGTATTGAAAACCAAACTGCTGCTAAATCACGTATTATGGATGCTGATTTCGCGGTAGAAACTGCAAACTTGAGCCGCGCTCAAATCTTGCAACAAGCAGGTACAGCGATGTTAGCGCAAGCTAACCAATCTGGTCAAACCGTAATGGCTTTATTGAGATAAAGAATTATACTTGATGTTAAGTAGTTCTTAGCATTTAGTTATTCGATCAATTAAGTCTAAGCGTGGGTGTCTTGAATAGTCTCGACACTTCACGCTTGGTTAGAAATTAAGAGGGTGTCATGAGTGAAATATCTAATATAACGCCTGCTACTTCTGTAAGAATACAAGCTGCATCAACTTCTCCGGGATCTGCATCTGGTGGAATAACACAGTCAACTACGGTAGTGGATGTAAAAACAGTAGATGAAAACGCACTGAAACACGATTCCAATCAGAAATTGAGTTTGGATGCGATGAAAGAAGCGGTTAAAGCAGGTAATACAATGCTTCAATCTGCAAGTAGTAGTTTGAGCTTTGAAATAGACAGTGCAACAAAACAAGTCGTAGTTAAAATTGTGGATCGCAATACCGGTGAATTGGTTCGCCAAATCCCAACGGTTGAGATGCTGGATTTTATGAGAAGGATGAAAGAGTTAGAGGGTAACTCTGGCTCGCTTATTCAAGCTAAGGCTTAATGTATAATTTTTTTTGAGCGTGGAGAGACAAAATGGCTACTGTGACAACAACATTGGGTATAGGAAGTGGGATTGATATTGCCGGAACGGTAAGTCAATTAACTGCCGCCGAAAGTAAGCCACAATTAGACGCAATTGCAGCTAAAACCAATGTCTCACAAACCAAGCTCAGTGGACTAGGTGCCTTAAAAGGCGCCTTGTCAACTTTTCAAAGTTCGGTTGCAGCGCTTGATACGAGTAACGCGTTTAGAAATCAACGTGTGGCATCAAGTGATGATAAAACGTTAAAAGTTTCTATCATAACAGGTGCTTCAACAGAGTCGCATACGGTAAAGGTTAATACACTAGCAGCGCCACAAAAGTCTATTTCGACAGTTGAATTTAAAGATACGGATGTGGTTAGTGAAGGTTTCTTGACGTTCAATGATGGTGCAGGTGCGCCAAAATTTTCTGTGACTGTATCAAAAGGGTCAACAGATACATTAGTTGCATTGCGTGATTCGATTAACAATGCCAAAAACAACAACAATGTTGTGGCAAGTATTTTAAAAGTAGATTCTAAAACAACACCGGGAACCAGTGTGTCACGTTTGATTTTGACATCAAAAGGTGCAGGAACGGATAATGGGTTTACCATTGACGCGTCTTCAGGTGATACACGATTCAATTTAGACAAAGTAAAAAGTCCAGCAAATTTCAATACGGCAGAAGCAACTGATGCTAATATCGTTATTGATCCACAGCCATTAAGTGCTACTCCCCAACGGACAGTAGCGAATACGGAATTTTCATCAACAGATGTTATCGCACCGGGTTTGATTTCTTTCAAAGATGCTGCGGGTGTTGAGAAATTTTCTGTCAATATAAAAGCGGGCACAAACGATAAATTATTATCTGTCGCAGAGGCGATTAATAATGCCTCGGGTAATACGAGTGTCGTTGCTAGTGTCATTAATGTTGATTCAACAATTAATCCTGGTACCGCTGTTTCTAAATTAGTTTTTACAGCAAAGCAAGCCGGATTAGATAATAAATTTACCATTGATTCCTCTGCGGGTGATAGCCGTTTAAATTTTGATATTATCCCAGCGAACGCACAAAAATCGATTAATTCGACTGAATTTGTCAGTGCTACTGATGCAATTACATCGGGTAATATCGTTTTTAAAGATGCGGGTGGTTTGCCGAGATTTACGGTAACGGTTGAACCGGATTCAGTAGATCCTGTGTCAGGTGAAACGATTAAAGGAAATAATACGCTTGCGGGTTTACGTGATGCTATTAATTTTTCGGCTGAAAATAATAAATTAGTCGTCGCAAGTATTGTCACCAGTGATTCAGTGGTTACTCCAGGAACGACAATATCAAAATTAGTTTTAACCGCTTTGTCTGGTGGCGTAAGCAACGGGTTTTCTGTTGATGCAAGTGCTGGTGATACCCGGTTTAATTTTGATAGCGTAGCTGTGATTGCTGAAGGTGCAACACCTCCGCCAACTAACTACACTACGACAGTAACAACAAGTAATCTTACGACAACTGAAGCGACAAATGCCGGTGAGGGTGGGTTGTCAGTTACGCGCAAGACAAATACAATGACAGACGCTATTCCAGGTGCGACACTGACGCTTGTTGCGACGGGAACAGCTGAAGTGAAAGCCAGTTTTGATAATAGTTCCGTATCTGCGTCGATTAACAATTTAGTCAATGGATACAATACATTAAGTGATACGCTTAAACAGTTAACTGATTACGTGTCACCTGGAAGCGCTAATAACGGTCCTTTGCTTGGCAACACGACGGTACAAAACATTATTTCACAGGTGAAAGTCATCCTTGGAAATAGGGTTTCTTCAGCTTCAGGTGCGTATAATTCACTCAGTCAGTTAGGCGTGTCTTTTGATAAAAAAGGTGTTTTATCAGTTGATTCGGATATATTAAATGCAGCACTCTCCGCTGATATGACGTCAGTTGCGAATGTGTTCAATTCAACTAATGGTATTGCTACGCAATTAAATATAAAATTAAAATCGTATTTAGATGCGAAAGGAACCTTGAGTACTCAGCAAGACAGTTTAAATGCGCAACTTAAACAATTAACTGTCGATAAAGCAGCTGTTCAGACGCGATTAGATGCTTCGCAAAAAGCGTTAACAGCACAGTTTAATGCAATGGATGCGGCTGTATCGCAATTTAAGAATACAGGTACTTTCTTAACACAAGCGTTTGCAACAAAAAACAATAACTAATAATTTATCTTAATGAGTTTAAATCATGGCTGCTGTTATGAACAATAGAATGTATGCGAATAGGTATGCCGCTGTGCATACTGAAAGCATTGTGGAGGAAGCCACACCCCATGCGTTAATTCAAATGTTAATGAATGGATTTTTGATGCAAGTCAACGCCGCTAAGGGCGCGATTGATCGTGAAGATCTTGAAGATAAAGGCACTCATATTTCGCGTGCGATATCTATTATTGGCGGTCTTATTGATGGTGTCGATTTAGAGCGTGGTGGCGTGATTGCTGAAAATTTGAGTAACCTTTACGAGTATATTAATACAAGACTTTTTCAAGCTAGCGTTGAGAACAGTATTGTGTTGCTTGATGAAGTAAGTGACTTGATGCGTTCTGTGAAAGAAGCGTGGGACGCGATTCCAGAAGATTACCGATAAGGCCTAATCTCATGATGCCGTTAGATACATTAAATGCGTTTTCAGGGCAGATTTCTAACGCAATTGAAAAAAATGATTGGATGGTGCTTTCTGATGTTTTAACGAAGCGTCAGGTGTATTTAGAAGATTTATTGCTTAGTGATATTTCTGTTGATGAGCGTCAGTTTGTTTTAGATGTTTTAAAATCAGTTCAAGCAATGGATAAGATTTTTATTGCAGAAGTACAATTTAAAAAAGCGCATTTACTCAAAGAATTTCAAAAAGTGGCAAGAGGTCAAAAGTTTATTCGCGCTTATGATGCAGTGTCTGCTTAAAAGGTATTTAACACAATAAAAAAACCGCTCACCTTTAAAAGATGAGCGGTTTTTTTGTATAAAAATTTTATTGTGCTTTGTATGGATGAACACCTGGTGTTGCTTGTGGTGCAGCTTTCATGTCACCACCGCATGCGCCTTCTTTAGACATCGCACCGTGCATTTCACCACATGAGCCTTCTTTGCCTTTCATCATAGCACCACAAGAAGATTCCATGCCTTTTTTCATTTTGTCGCCTTCCATCATATTACCGCATTTGCCTTCCGTTGCAGTCGCTGTTTTTCCATCCGTTTTTTTACCAGCACATGAACCTTCAGCTGTTTTTGGGGCATCCATTTTCATGTCCGCACCACAAGCCATTTCCGCTGCAGCGAGTTGCATATAACCAGATGATAATTCGGTTACACCAAATGGGTTTTCTTGTGCATTAACAGCAGTTACTGATACGCTAGAAATCAGTGCTGCGCCAATAGTCGCTGCAAATGGTGTTGTCATTTTTTTCATGGTGAAACCCCTATATCGTAAAAATTTATAATTATGAAATAATCGGCAAAACATCAATGCAATGATTGTCGATGAGTTCTCATTATACTCTTAGATTGTTGCAGTTGATATGGATGTTGTTTATCACGAAAGAGTATATGTATTAAAAGCAAAAAGGGCGCCTTGCTGCGCCCTTTAAGTTTGATAACAAATGTAGATATAAATTAATTGACGCTTACGCTAAAAGGCTGTGCTTTAGGTTGTAGCCAATTATTGACTTCTTCAATGTTTTGCTCAGTAATCATTCCCACCGAGCGCATAAAGCGGGCGCGATGTTTAATATACGCATATTTAGCTTGCGATAGTTCGCGTTTGGCTTTGAATTGTTCTTGCTGTGCATTTAATACATCAGTGATTGTAATCACGCCTTTTTTAAAGCCCATGTCAGCGGCTTCACTGGATTTGACAGCTGACTTGAGTGCTTTTTGCGAAGCTTCAATGCGACGCACACTCGCGTTAGAGCTTAAAAATGAATCGCTGGTTTCTTTGACTAACGCTCGAATTTTCGCTTCATTTTCGTTTTTAGCGAGTTCTAATTTATGTTCAGATTCAAACAAACGATGAATACTCACGCCACCATCAAATATGGGGACAGAAACGTTAAGTGCTCCCACTTGTGTTGAGTTTTGCGTACCCAGCTGTGATTGTTGAAAGCCGGTATTCGTATCGTAGTAATACAATTGCAAATCGACAGTTGGCATAAATCTCGATTTTTGAACTGTAACGCTATCATGGGCTGCTTCAATGGCTTTTATTTGGGCGGCTAAACTTGGATTTTCACTTTTAGCTACTTCAATCCATTGTTCTAATTGGCCTTCTAGTGGCATATATTGTACGTTATCTCTGAGTTGATATAATTCAGAAAAAGGCGTATTTGTGAGTTCTTTAAGTGCTTCTTTAGCGGTGACAACAACGGTTTCTGCTTCAATCTCATTGGCCTTCAATAAATCAACACGTGATTCAACCAGATAAACATCCGTAATTTTTA
>CAJBJW010000305.1 GCA_903953455.1 uncultured Pseudomonadota bacterium
AACCAGGTATCGAGCACATCCTCGTCTTGTTTTAGCGGATAATCTGCAGGTAAATGGTGTTTTTCACGAATTTCCGCTTCGCTACTGCCAACATAAATATTACCTTTGTCGTCATACCACGCAGGAATGCGATGTCCCCACCAAATTTGGCGTGAAATACACCAATCTTGAATATTGCGCATCCAATCGAAATAGGTGTTTTTCCAATTATCGGGAACAAATTTAATATCGCCATTTTCAACAGCGGCAATGGCCGGCGCAGCGAGTGGGGCGACTTTGACATACCATTGATCGGTTAAAAATGGCTCAATGACACTTTGACTACGATCACCACGCGGCACCATCAATTTATGGTCAACAATTTTCTCAAGCAGACCAGCGGCTTCAAAATCCGCGACAATGTGTTTACGCGCTTCAAAGCGATCAAGACCACGGTATTTTTCAGGAATGAGCGCATCGTCGTGAATGCTGGCATTGACGGTTAAAATATTGATTAAACCACCGTGCGGTAAGTCTTGAATAGCGGATGTATGGCGATGGCGTGTCCAGACTTCGTAATCGTTAAAATCATGCGCTGGCGTAATTTTGACGCAACCCGTTCCAAATTCGGGATCGACATAATCATCGGCAATAATGGGAATGCGTCTGCCTGTTAGCGGCAATTCAATAAATTCACCGAGCAAATGCTGGTAGCGCTCATCTTTTGGGTTAATGGCAACTGCCGCATCACCGAGCATGGTTTCAGGGCGCGTGGTAGCAACAATTAAATGCCCTTGGCCATTTGAAAGCGGGTAGCGCAAATGCCACATAAAACCGTTTTCTTCTTCGGACAGCACTTCTAAATCAGACACCGCAGTATGAAGAACGGGATCCCAGTTAACCAAACGTTTGCCGCGATAAATTAAGCCTTCGCGGTAAAGTTCGATGAACACTTCTTGCACGGCGCCCGACATGCCTTCGTCCATAGTAAAGCGCTCGCGCGACCAATCAAGTGACGAACCCATGCGACGCAGTTGACGTGTAATCGTGCCACCGGATTCTTCTTTCCATTCCCAGATTTTTTCAATAAATTTTTCACGGCCAAAATCGTGGCGCGTTTTCCCTTCGGCGTTACATAAACGCTCAACCACCATTTGCGTGGCAATCCCTGCGTGATCGGTACCGGCTTGCCAGAGCGTGTTGCAGCCTTTCATGCGATGATAGCGAATCAAGGCATCCATAATCGTATCTTGAAACGCATGCCCCATGTGTAAACTGCCCGTCACATTGGGTGGGGGAATCATGACGCAATAAGGATCCCCTTTTCCGCTGGGGGCAAAGTATTGTTTATCTTCCCACGTTTGATACCAACGTTGTTCAATGGTGTGCGGTGAATACGTTTTTTCCATGAGACTCTGTTTCCTTCAATTTTAAAAGTGAATATATGTTAGGTGCGAGGTATTAAACAAAAAATTTACTGACGTTGCCAAGTGTTTTGTAAATGCCCCATGCAAGCGGTAGTCCCACCACGCACCAAGCGGTTAACACAAAAATAAGTGGTGTTGATTTTACCATGTCGTCGGTTTCGTTAATTTCTTCTTGATGTTTTACGTCACGCGCATGATGTTTTTCCTCAGCGAGTTCTTGAGGGGACATGAACCATTTTTCAGCAACAGGGGAAATCAGTAAATTACAAATAAGACCAATCATTAAAAGACCCGCCAAAATCCAAAGTGTTTGGTTATACACTTGCTCACGTGGCAGACCTAAACCGAGTTGATAATCACGCATATAATTCACAATCACGGGACCTAAAATGCCAGCGGTGGCCCATGCGGTGAGCAGTCTGCCGTGAATAGCGCCTACCATTTGCGTGCCAAATAAATCGGCCAAATAAGCGGGAACCGTGGCAAATCCACCGCCGTACATACTCAGAATAAGGCACATCGCGCCAATGAAAAAAAGTTTATCACCCGCTGAGGCGCTGTTTGCCGCGCTCAAATAGAGTGCACCGCCGACCACAAAGAAAATCAAAAACGTCAATTTACGCCCTAATTTGTCAGACAAACTGCCCCATAAAAAGCGTCCGCCAATGTTAAACAAACTTAGCAGTGCCGTAAAACCAGCGGCGACAGCGGCAATGGCAGCAAGTTCGGGTTTATCAAGTTCACCGTAGGTTTTCTCAAGACCGATGAGTTTTCCACCAAACACTTCTTGTAGCATAGGTGAGGACATCCCAATCACGCCAATACCCGCGCTGATATTCATACATAATGCGCCCCACAGTAGCCAGAATTGCTTAATTTTAAAAATATTTTTGACGTGAACATGATGCGGCGTCACCATTTTTTTATGCGAATGCAACTGCGATGGGTTCCAATGCGCGGGATGCCAACCTGACACAGGAAGGCGATAGGTGAGCGATCCACTCATCATAAAGATAAAATAAATACCTGCCATTGCCAAAAAGGTTTGCATCACGCCAACATCGGTTTCGCTTGCAAAATGTCCCATGAGTAATGTAGCTAGTGGTGAGCCAATCATCGCGCCGCCGCCAAATCCCATAATCGCCATGCCTGTTGCCATGCCACGTTTATCTGGGAACCATTTGATTAACATCGACACGGGCGAAATATAGCCAAGACCAAGGCCAATACCACCAATAACACCCGAGCCAAGCAGCATGAGCCAAAATTGGTGGGTATAAATTCCTAAAGCAGAGAGGAGCATGCCACCACACCAACAAAGTGTACTGACAACCCCCGCGCGACGTGGCCCCACATGTTCAAGCCATCCGCCCCACAGCGCCGCTGATGAGCCTAAAAATACGAAAAACAGCGTGTACATCCAGCCTAATGTGGAAATTTTCCAATCACAGGTGGTAATAAACAGTTCATTGAAAAAACTGACATCAGCAGGACAGGCTAGACTTTGTTTGATACCAATGGCTTTTGATAGTGGTAGCCAAAAAACAGAAAAACCATAGGCCATGCCTATACATAAATGTACTGCAAGCGCGGCAGGTGGCATAAGCCAGCGATTAAAACCTGCGCCAGCAATGGTGTGTTTTTTATCAAGGAAATCAAACATTTTTTATATTTTTTATATTTTTTATGGTCTAAATGGAAAGAACGAGTTTGCCTATCGTATGGCCGGCTTCTATTAAATCATGAGCGCGAGCAGCATTTTCGAGAGGAAGTACTTCACTGACATGAATTTTCAGTGTACCTGCGTCAATTAAATCGGCACATTTTTTGAGAAGTTCAACGTGTTTATCGCGTGCTGAATCTAAATCACGCAGCATGGGTGTGAGCATCAATTCAAAACCGATGAGTAAATTACGCATTCGCGCTTCACTTAA
>CAJBJW010000306.1 GCA_903953455.1 uncultured Pseudomonadota bacterium
GCGTTAGACGTGAATGATTGTGCTGCGCATATTTGCCCAACGGGCGCTATTTTAATTAAACGCACTGGATACAGCGTTCCCATTGGGCAGCGTATTTATGATCATGCGCACATTGATGTGGTTGCGCTGGCAAGCGAAGGGGAAGTGCATGACCACTAAAAAAGTGAAAGTGGCCACTGTGTCACTTGCGGGATGTTTTGGGTGCCACATGTCATTTTTAGATTTAGATGAGCGACTTGTGGACTTGGTGGAGCACGTTCAATTTGACCGATCACCACTCACCGATATCGAACATTGCAGCGACGATTGTGATATTGGTTTAATTGAAGGGGGTGTGTGTAATTCTGAAAACGTGCATGTTTTGCGCGAATTTCGCAAGAATTGTAAAATCCTTGTGGCCGTAGGTGCTTGTGCTATTAACGGTGGATTGCCTGCGATGCGCAATCACATTAGTTTAGAAGATTGCTTAAATGAATCCTATATGGATGGCATTGGCGTAGAAAATCCACAAATTCCAAGTGATATCGAATTACCGTTATTACTCGATAAAGTCCATCCACTGCATGAAGTAGTGAAAATTGATTATTTTTTGCCTGGATGTCCTCCGTCAGCGGATGTTTTTTGGGCATTTCTTACTGATTTACTCGCTGGGCGTGAGCCTAAGTTGCCTTATGAGTTAATTCATTTTGATTAGTTTTGTTACGTCAGTCGCAATATTTTAAAGGGTTTGCATGATGTGAACCCTTTTTTATATCTTTTATTTTGGTAAGTTATGACAGCCATAAAGCTCAGTTTGAGTATTTTATCGAAATTAAATCCTAGATGCTGATAGCAATATTTTTTTATCGGTTATATTTGCATTACGTCTTGCATTATGTCTTCGATTACATTGAGTAATTGTCGATGTGTGAAGGGTTTGAGTAAACTCGCTCTCACGCCTAACATATGAGCCGAATCCAAATTAAAACCGGCGGTAACTGCACGTCGACCACCCGAAATGGCAATGATTGGCAATTTAGGATGAGCTTGAATTAATTCTATAATGACTTCAATACCATCTTTTTTTGGCATAATAATATCAGTAATCACTAAGTCGGGATGATAACGATAAAAGCTTTTTATTCCTTCAACACCGTCTTCAGCTATAAAGACTTGATACCCTTCATGTGTCAATAATTTTTTCAATACGTTGCGCATTTGTTCATCATCATCAATGACTAATATCTTCGTCATGCGTTATACCTTTCATGGAAATGTTAATCCAAATAACGCACTTTAATTTGGCTTTTTACTGAGGACTCAACCCCCCCCAAGTAAACCTTATTTGTTGATTCTAATATTGCATGTAAATTTTATTATCCATGTAATTAAGAAGCTGCGCGCTAATACCATTTATTGCTATTTACATTTAAAAAGTGCTCTACGAATGTAATTCGATATTGCGAAGTCTTAAAAAATAAATAGTTGACTAAAATTATCAGTTTTTTTCAAATAGTCAAATGGTTAAATAGTATAAATACATGCTTAGAGATAGGATTAAAACGTGTCTGAGCAGACATTACCTTAATTTATACAAAACAAAAGGGAATATCAGGAGGTTTAATGTCTATAGTAGGAGACTAAAACAGAATATTTAGATCAATATGCTATTAGAGAGTGTAGCGAAATACCAATCCATAAAATGAATTTATATATCGCTATTTTAATTTTGTTTATCGCATATTTGTATGAAATAACCGTCACTCACTAACGACTAAATAGCGCGGTATTCAATTCAAGCTTGATGGAAGCGAGCTGATAACCCATAAGGAATGTGAAAAAGCGGCATAAATTAGGTGAATTAATTCTTAATAGCAACATTCAAATTTTAAATGAATTGTTATTCGCCTGTTTTACGCAGAATATGAACACGAGCGCGTAGTAATGACCATGCGACTATAAGTGTTAATGCAAATAAAGAAAATTCTAAGGTGATAAACGCGCCTATTTTAAAATAGGCAAACAACGGATGCACAAAACGCACAAACCAGCCAGCAAGCTCATCTGCAAGCGCAGAAAAAAAAGTTAAACTGCTGAGCCAGATTTTTAAACTGGTTGAGAATTCAGTCATTAGCATTAAATGCGTGAGCGTGACGGCAAGCATCCCCATGGCGAATAAATGAAAATGCAACACTTCAAGCATGCCTTCATAGCTTTTTGCGGGAATAAATTGTTCTTCATTGCCGCAGTAATACGTAATCACTGAAGCTGGAGTAAATGCCATGTGATTAAAATACATCATCGCATTACTGATTCCAAGTAAGAAAACATAAGCCAAAAACATCAGCACAAGCGCATTAAGTAACAGTTTTCGCTGTTGTTCTCCATTGACGAAATAACGCATTATTTTTTCACCATGACACTATAATATGCTTGTACTTTTCGCACGCTGTTTAACGCAGAGCGTGTACTCAATGTTGCGCCACTGACGGCGTCAACGCCTTTGCTGAAATCCATATTGTCTATATCACGTTTAATGAGTGATTCAAACCACCGCTCTGGCGGCATATATTCCGCAGGTTCATGAAAAGCGAGTAAATGTACACCACGAACTTCACCCGATGGCGTAAGAATAATCATAATGGTTTCCGGTTTTGTGCGCACAGTTTCGCTTTCAATAGCGGCATAGCCTAAAATTTTATCGCCTTCTTTGCCAACATAAAAGGTGAATAACCCTGACTGCAGTTTCGTTTTGGCGAGTTGGGCGATTTTAGCTGATTCTGCCTCATCAGGAAAAAGTGATAAATTTTCAATAGTGGCTTTGCCAAAGGCTAACTCAAGTGCCTCTGTTTTGCTGTAAAAAATTTGCGCAAACGCGCTTTGCGTGAAACTCAAAAAAAGAATGAATAGAGCGATTTTTATTTTCATAAAGGTTGTTTATTTTCATATAGCAGCTTGCCAATTGTTATTTTCAAATCACTCCACTCTTTCTTGTGTTTAGTTTAGAAAATAAAACCAAAGCCTAAGTTGACATCATCAGCAGCAATACCTTTTTGAGCTTCAAAATTTCTATAGTCTGCTTTAATAACGACATTAGGAATTGGTTTGTATTGCAATCCAAATTGATAAATTTGACGATTTAAATTGCCGTTATCTGGCAATCCGTTAGGTACTTTAGCTAGCGAGTCCATTTGTTCATATCGGAAAAAAGGTGCAAAATATTGATCGGTACTTGGGATAATAAGCGGCAATACATCATAACCTACTTCAGTGTACCAGCCATAATTCTCTGACCCAATAGTTTGTCCTTTAGCTTTGCTCAAAATGGCTGCATCCCCTATGCGACCAACTGAACCTAAAGCACGCCATTCTAGGCCACGATATTTCCATTGAATGTGACCTTCATAGAGTTGCGTAAAAGCATCGATATTCTCACCAGCATATAATTTATCTTGCCCAGAATTTCCCACATAGGCTGATCCACCGAGCGTAACACCCGTTAAATAGTCTGGTGTGTAATCGAGTCGAGCAACGTAACCAAAATTTTCGGCTTGCGCATTTCCGCCCGATTGCCGCCCATCACGAATACCTTTTGAGGTGAAATTAGCAGCGTCCATCCCATTCATTACATATGCAGTATAACTCAATTCAGGTGTGAGTTGCCCGAATAATCCCACGCCCAGTTCACGCCATGTACTTGGAATAATGGTGCGCTCTACTTCGGGGCGGTTGTTACCAAAATAAAAGGGAGGTTCGTGAATTTGGTTGATAAAACCCATTGGTGTTAAAACCATTCCCGCTCGAACATTTGCCATTGGATCGATAAAGAAATCTAAAGCGGCAAACTCAATAGAAACCGTCCCGCCATTTCTGCCGGTTGTTCCATGTTCGACTTCAAACTCACTATTAAATATAATTTTATCATTGAATTTATAGCCCGTGTATAAAATCATACGATACATATCCGCACTATCTTTAAGGGCGCCTTTATCGCCCACAATATTGCGATAACTCGCTTCACCATAACCACCAATAGAGAGGCCTTGACCAACCTGATACACTTTTGACGCAGCAGGCCCCATGCCGTACATACTTTTGTATTTGGCTTCTTCGGGAATTGATAAATTGGTGCGCAGTTTTTCCACTTCTTGACTGAGTACGTCTGTTTTGTGTTCTAATTTTTTAACGTCATTTGTTGCTACAGCAGGTGCTGGCGCGTTTGTTTTGTCGTTGATTTGCGTGGCAGGTGCCGTGACCGCATTTTTTTGGAGTGCTTCGATTTGTTTTTGTTGCATTTCGATAATTTTCCACATCTCATCCATTGTTTTTGGCTTTTCTAGCGCATAAACAGATGTTGAAACGGATAATAAACCCGCTATGGTAAAAGATAAGTAATTTTTTTGATGTACCATGATATTGATTCCCACAAAATTTCATTGAGTGAAATCATAACAGTTATTTATCTAAATGAAAATCATTATCATTTGTAAATGGGTGTCATTATTTTTGAGAAATAAGTCGTATTTGAATATTAGTTAATACGGGGTTAGTGAACGTGGCGGCAGCTTCAAGCATGGCGGCTTTGTGAAAACGCAGTTGTGACGACCACACTGCCAAGTCGGTGTAAACCATCAGTGTTGTGTTATGTGCTACGCAGTGGAGGGCGTGTGATGCTAATTCTTCGGGCAACACACGTTGAATAGTCGATAGCAAATCTTGTTGTTGCGTTAATTTGGCCGTCAATTGGTCGAGGGCGTAATTATGAAATGTGTCAATGGATTTGAAGCTCATGATTTTTAGGTCTTAATAAGTCAATTTCAAACGGGCATATCAAATAAACCTGTAGATAAATAACGATCACCGCGATCGCAAATAATAGCGACAATGATGGCATTTTCTACTTCATTCGCAAGCTGAAGAGCAGAAAAAACTGCGCCACCTGAAGACACACCGCCAAAAACACCTTCTTTTTGTGCCAGCGTTCGAGTCATATTTTCTGCTGACAATTGATCAACTTCAATAATGCGATTGATGCGACTCGCATCATAAATTTTAGGTAAATATTCCTTAGGCCAGCGACGAATGCCGGCAATCTTAGCGTCACCTTTGGGCTGTACACCAATAATTTGAATCGCGGGATTTTGTTCAAGTAGATATTTTGATGTTCCCATAATCGTCCCTGTTGTTCCCATAGCACTGACAAAATGGGTGACGCTTCCTTGCGTGTCACGCCAGATTTCTACGCCAGTGGTTTCGTAATGGGCACGTGGATTATCGGGATTTGAAAATTGATCTAAGATACGACCTTTGCCATCACGTTCCATTTCACGTGCTAAATCAATAGCGCCTTCCATGCTGCTTGCCGCAGGCGTTAAAATAATCTCAGCGCCGTAAGCTCGCATCGATGCAATACGCTCTGCGCTCATATTATCGGGCATAATTAACGTCATCTTATAGCCTTTAATAGCCGCCGCCATGGCTAATGCAATGCCAGTATTGCCGCTAGTTGCTTCAATTAAACGATCACCCGACTTGATTTCACCCCGCTCCTCAGCGCGTAAAATCATACTTAACGCGGGTCGGTCTTTGACTGAGCCTGCTGGGTTATTACCTTCTAATTTGAGCAAAATAGTATTGCTTGGATGGTGAGGTAAGCGTTGCAGACGAACTAGAGGTGTATTTCCAACAAACGACTCAAGCGTAGGGTAGGTCATCATAAAAGTAGAAATGAGTTGAATTAAAAAAGTAAAAGGATAAAAATTATCCCACATTAAACGTAATTTTTGTAAGTGCATTCAAAAAAGACGTTTTTTTATTAACCCAAATTATAATCCATTTAAAGATAAAACCTATGAATCAAGCTCAAATCGATCAGGTCAAAGACTATTTGCTCAATTTGCAAAATACTATTTGCAGTGCATTAGAAGGTGAGGAGCCTTCTGCGCGTTTTATTGAAGAACAATGGTCACGTGAAGAAGGTGGCGGTGGTCGCACACGTGTTATGGCAAAAGGGGATACATTTGAGCAAGCCGGTGTGAATTTTTCGCATGTATCGGGTTTTCATCTGCCGCCTTCAGCCACGCAAAAACGCCCAGAACTTGCTAATCGCCAATTTGAAGCCATGGGCGTGTCGCTTGTTATGCATCCAAATAATCCTTATGTCCCAACATCGCATGCCAATGTACGTCTTATTATTGCAAAAAAAGAAGGCGAACCAACTATTTGGTGGTTTGGGGGCGGGTTTGATTTAACACCTTATTATCCCTTTAAAGAAGATGTACTGTTTTGGCATGAAACGGCCAAAGCGGCTTGTGATCCGTTTGGCGCGGAGGTATATGCTAACTATAAAAAATGGTGTGATGAATACTTCTTTTTAACACATCGCAATGAAACACGTGGTGTGGGTGGTTTATTCTTTGATGATTTAAACGAAGGGGGTTTTGAAGCGTGTTTTGCGTTTATGCAAAGTGTTGGTAGCAGTTATATTAAAGCTTATTTGCCGCTAGTCCAAAAACGCAAAGCGATGCCTTATGGTGAGCGTGAACGTGATTTTCAATTATATCGTCGTGGACGTTACGTTGAATTTAATTTGGTTTATGATCGCGGCACGCTGTTTGGTTTGCAATCGGGCGGACGTACGGAGTCGATTTTAATGTCGCTACCGCCCGTTGTGAACTGGAGATATAACTGGCAACCTCAAGCGGGAACACCCGAGGCTGAGCTTTATGATATTTATTTGAAGCCACAAAATTGGCTATCTTAAAACAGCAGGTTTAACTTTGTGGCAGCGCTTGGTGTTGAGAACTCGGGTCGATACACACTAAGGTTGTCGCATTGAGAATTTTACCAGTCGCGCATGTATTTCTTGAATCCCGAGCGGGCATTTCACAATTATTATTGATTCTGTTCAATGTTTGCGGTGCGCGACACGTTATTTCAGGTGTGATACACGCTGTTTTACTGGCATTCAAAAACTGTCCTGCATGACAGAGTACAGGCAGTTTTTGCAGTGGCAATTCACACGCATGGCTTATGGGATTCAATTCTTGTGGTGGCTCGCATGATGGAATCTGTGCCATATAAAAGGATACTTGCATATCGCTGTAGAGCTTCTCACATGTATTTGTTTTTATATTTAAAATGTGAGGTGCCATGCAGGTGACAGAGTACGCCTCTCTAATTTGCTCAATAGGCTTGGTTGCCGCAAAAACAGGCGTGTAATTAGGCAAGAGTGCTACGATTAGCGTAATACTCGCTTGAGCTAAAACAATTGGTTTCTTCATAAAACGCTACATCCATTGTTATTGACTGGATTTTGTCGTGGTAAAAGAAAACTATATCGGCCGATAAGCGGTAAATCAAAACTTTAAGTGAAAATTGTGACGCAGTTCACAGTTTTGAAATAATTATTTAAAACAGCTCAGAGGCGCATTAAGAACTTGATGACGCGCTTTGCGAGTATTAAATTCAAGCATAACATGGCAAGGGGTTTGCTGAAGCGAAAGCGGAAAGCTTATTTCCCAAAGCCCTTGATTGCTGAGTATCAATGGCTCAATATGAAGGATGTTGTCTTCGGGTGAGCGGATGATTAAATCAAATTGTTGATTGATAAACGCTTGGCGCTCTTCCATCGTGAGTAGATGATTCAATACAACTTGCCCATCTAAATGCAATGTACTAGGTTGCCACTGTGCATTGGAAATAGTGAGTTGTGTTGCGGCATCAATATCATGATTAGTGGACGGCCACACGCGAATTTTGACAGCGACTTTATTAGAAACGTAATGCTGTGTTGTTTTGGTTTCTTTTGCACTAAATGTCGTTGTATAAATTTTATTGCCTTGTTCTTCGGTGGGGGTAAATAAAAAATCAACAGTGGGCAAATTTTCATTATTGTTATGAACAGCGCCAAATTCACCCATGATCATGGTGCTTGTTAAGGTGAATTCATCTTGTTGTGCATCATTAACCGATAGTGGAATACTCAGTAATTCTCCTACGTTTACATCCCATTCTTGCGGAACGGTCTTTAAAATAGGTTTTGTATTTTGCGCTGTGGGCAAAATAATCGGGTCAATGCAAGTGATTTTTGCAGGATTTAATATTTTAGGTGGCGTGCAGACGGGCGTTTTAGGTTTAGTGCAGGCCGTTTGCGTTGAATTTAACGTATCAGGTGCTGTGCAGACTGGCGGCGTAAAACAAGCGGTTTTGGTTAAATTGAGAACTTGAGGTGTTTGGCAGATAAGTGCCACGCAGGCTGTTTTATCAGCATTGAGCATTTGCGTTGACACACACGTTAATTCAGCTTTTGCCGTATGTACTAAAAATAGTAAAAGCCCTGCCGCATAGTTTTTCATAACCGAAAATTAAGACTGATTTGCACGCAGTACATCAATAATATTATCAGCTGATTGGTAATCGGTACTTGACCATAAAATAGTGCCATCAGCTTTAATGATGGCAAAATAAGGTAAACCGATTTTTAATTGACGATGAATAGGGTTTTCTCGAAATGTTTCAAAATCGGGTTCTTTATCGACTAATTTAACAGCAATCGCTTGCGTGCGAAGTGCTTCGTTTAAAGCTTTGTTGTTTCGGGTTTCTTCTTTGAACGCGACGCAGTTAGCACACCAGCTTGCGTAAAAGTCGATGAATATTGGTTTGCCGCTTTGCTGCGCTATTTTCTGTGCTACATCAAATTTACGATACCAAGCAATGCCTGCATCATTTTCTACTAATTCGATTGTAGTGTTCTCAGACGCAACAGCCGTGCGAAGCGCTGAGCTGAAAATAGGCAGGTGACCCAGGCTCATTACAACTAGCCAGACCCCAATAAGCATCATCATCACGCCCATAAAGTGTTTGAATTTATGATTAGGCTGCGCATCATGAGGCAGTAAACTAAGTACATTAAAATTCACTACGGCAATCCAAATGCCGAGTGTTCCGAGTAGTAACACTAATGTTGTTTGTGGATCCACACCAAAAACTCCCATCGCTTTGTTTAAGTAACTGTAAGCGAAATATAAAATAAGAAATCCAAAAGCGTATTTGATATTGTTCATCCAATAACCCGCCTTAGGCAATTTATTGAATTTCAACACACTAATGGCAAAAAAAGGCAATCCAACGCCAAGACCAAACCCCGCCATCATGACACTGCCTTGGAGTGAAATCGTTAGCTTATCGGCAAACGTGAGAGTTTGGTTAATCAATGCTAATTCTGCTGCACGGTCTGCAATATTGTCAGCCACTTGCAATAGCAGTGCAAAGACAATCGGGCCAACGCAAGGTGAAATCACAAGTCCTGCAACGAGTCCCATTAACCACGTACCAGTTAAACCTTTAACTCTCGATGAATGTTGATCTAATTGATGTACCTCATTTTGCATAAAACCCAATTCATAGTAACCCAGTAAGGCGATAGCAAAGAAAGTAAAAAATAAGGCAAACGCTAAGTTCACCCAGCCGGATTGCATAAACGTATTAAAAGCACCGCCTGTCATGCCAGCCATTAAACCAAGTAGCATATAGGTGCAAATAATTCCGAAAACATAAACCATAGCATGTTGCTTTTCTTTTGAGGCTACGCCATTTGCACGATTGACAATAAACATCGACGTAATGGGAAGCATCGGATAAACGCAAGGCGTGGCGACAGATAACATGCCAGCAATAAGCATCAATCCAAACATGACGAGAACATTATTTTTGTTATCTTTAAATAATGTTAATAAGGTGTCTGTAACGTTTTCGTTTTTTTCAAGTTTGGTTGGTGAGGGTTTTGAATTGCTCAATTGAGGTTGCAAGGATGAAAAAGCTAATTCAACAGAAACCGTTTGTGGGCGATAACATTGGTGAGTAATGTCATTGCAAATTTGATATTTTACCGCAAGCGCGATCTTCTCAGGTGGCGTTTTGGCGCCAGAAATAGTGAGATTAAATTCGCCTTTACCGCGTAAAACGGTGGCTTTGACTTCACTGTCGTAAACGCCTGCAGGTTTTGTGATGTCATCTATTTTAAGGCCAGCGGCACTTAGCGCATTGTTTGAATCAAAGCTAATTGGGATGAACATTTGCTCATCTCCCTTATCCAAATAGGCATGATGCTCTGGGGGGACGGTAAATAAAATTTGAAATTGGGCTGGCAGCACTGCGACGCGTGTTTTGACTTGAATATCGGCTTGCGGCATATCGGCTAAGGCAGTCGTAACAGCGCAAAGCCACATCACAAAGATAAGAAAAAATTTATTCATAGTTATAAAATTAGTTAAATGGCGCAGTAAACAAACGATTCAAAGTTTCTGATTTTGCACTGAAAACGATTTTGGAGAAAACCGTTTTTGACTCTATTTGGCACGTATTATATCCAATTTGAAAAATAAATGAGGGGACACCTCATTTTATAACATAAAATAGCCAATAAAATGGACGGATACGATGATGTGTAGATGACGCAATTATGGTATCTTTCGCAAAATTATAAGATGTTCTAAAACGCTAAAACAAAAGGATTATTTATGCCTTCAACGTCAATTATCCCATTGACTGAATTAAGAGAAAAAATTGATACGGTTGATTCACAAATTTTGCAGCTTATCAATCTGCGAGCTTCTTATGCGCAAAAAGTAGCGGAAACCAAGTTGTCGCAAGGTGAAAGTGGGTCATTTTATCGCCCAGATCGTGAATCACTTGTTTTGCGCAGAATTCAGTCATTGAATGAAGGACCGCTTTCGGATGAAACGGCCATGCGTTTTTTTCGTGAATTGATGTCGGCCTGTTTAGCACTTGAGAAGCCTTTGGATGTGGCGTTTTTAGGACCTCAAGGGACATTTACACAGCAAGCGGCATTTAAACATTTTGGTCATGCCGTCAAAACCGTGCCGGCAGCCAATATCAATGCCGTATTTGATTTAGTTGAAAAAGATCATTGTGCGTTTGGTGTAGTACCTATTGAAAATTCAACGGAAGGCGTGATTAGTTACACGCTTGATTGCTTACTTACGTCTTCATTGCAAATTTGTGGGGAAGTGGAAATTCGCGTACAGCAAAATTTATTAACACATGCCAATTCACTAGGTGACATTACGGAAATTTATTCTCATGCGCAGTCATTAGCGCAATGTCGTGAATGGCTTGAAGCGCATTTACCCAATGTGCACCAAACATCGGTGAGTAGTAACGCTCAAGCGGCGCAGTTAGTCAAAGAAAATCCGCATGCCGCAGCGATTGCTGGAAGTATTGCAGCGCAAGTTTATGATCTTCCAATTTTTGCGGCAAATATCGAAGATAATGTCAGTAATACCACGCGATTTATTATTATTGGCAAGCAAACTGCTACACCTACAGGGCATGATAAAACGACATTAGTCGTTTCAACACCGAATAAATCCGGCGCATTGCACGCTATGCTAGAACCCTTTGCAACATTAGGCGTCGATATGTTAAGTATAGAATCACGTCCATCAAGGCAGGGACTTTGGGAATATGTTTTTTTTATCGATATTGCTGGGCACAGTGAAGACGATAACGTTGCACAGGCTTTGGATGCGCTGAAAACAAAAATATCCATGTTGAAAAGCTTAGGTTCATACCCACAAGCGGTGCTTTAAGTTAAATGGTTAAAAAGTAGTCAAATAGGTAATTAAATGGGGTATGTGCTTTAGGTGTGAATAATAGAGTTATTCATGCTGAGCAGGCATGGTTATTAACAACAATTCAGGGGCTTTAAATTACACCACGTCGCCTTGAAGATAAAGAGCCATTATTGTTTTTGATTATTTTATATAACTATTTATCTTGATTTGCACTAAATGCGCCCTTATTAAATAGGGCAAGTTCTCCAATCGCAGTAAATTCAGTCATGACGATAACCATAAGATAAAGACGAAGACTATGAACGATAACGAAATTGAAAATGGCCTAGAATTTAAACTAAGCAAAAGTGGGCGCAAACTGCTTGCTGTATTTACGCCAAGTAGCGATAAGTTAGATAATTTAACTGTCGATATGATAAATAGACGTATTGAGAAGCATGGTTTTTCGCATTTATTTATAAGTGAATTCGGGCTAGGTGAATTACTTTCTCGATATAACAGCTCGACGGCTGAAGCGTTTGAATGTGAAATTGGCGAACAGCGTGATGCAAAATGTGAGATTCTTGTATCTGATGACAAACTCAAGGCAAGGATGACCCTTACACCTAACTATGGTGGAAAAGAGTTAACAATGGGTGCGATTCAAAAGGCTATTAAAGATAAAGAGGTGACATGGGGCCTAGTTCCTTTAGAGCAGCTCGAAGAGTTGCTAGCAAAGGGAGTTTGTACGGATGTTGTTATTGCAGAAGGTATGCATCCTGTTGATGGTATTGATGCTCAATTCAAAAGCATGATGCCTGATATGAATCATGAGCGTAAACCTAAAATTGATGAAAATGGCATGGCGGATTATCGTGAGTTGGGTGATATTCCGGTTGTTTTTAAAGATTCCGTGGTTATGCAACGTACCCCACCCATTGAGGGCAAAAAAGGGTGTGATATTTATGGTGAAGTCATCATGCCAAAAGTGGGAGCAGATACCCCTTTTTCAAAAGATATGACAGGGGTTTATATCAATCCTGATGATGAAAATCAGTTATTATCATCGGTCACAGGTCAGCCGGTAGCAGTGCCTAATGGCATGACAGTTTCAGCTATTTTGACATTAAAAACGGTTGATTTCTCAACTGGAAATATTCGCTTTGATGGCGCGGTTGTCATTAAGGGGGATGTGACGGAAGGGATGAATGTTTACGCCCTTGAAGATATTGTAATTGAAGGCAGTGTGATCAATGCCAGTGTGAAATCCATGGGGAGTTTGAATATTAAAGGCGGTGTGACGGGAAATAGTGAATTATTTGCTAACGCTGATATTCAGATTAAAAATGGTGCCCAAGGCGCGCAAGATCAAACAGAAGAAGAAAAAGCACAAAATACAGGGAAAATTGTTGCACGCAATTCGGTGGTCATTGGATTTGCTGAAAATTTCCATATTGAAGCAGGCGTTGATATTGTCATTTCAAAATATGCGATGAACTCACAATTAATGGCGGGCAATAAAATTTTTGCAGGTGCTAAAAATGGTGGTAAAAAGTCTTCTATTATGGGAGGAAGTAGTAGCGCATTAATGCAAATTAAGGCGGTCATTGTAGGTGCATCGTCAGGTATTAAAACGCATCTTCAAGTGGGGCTCAATCCCTATATGCAAAAGCGTTTAGTGGAGATGAAGAACGATTTGGTCGCAAAACAATCCGAGGAAAAAGATATTAAAAAGATTCTTGCTTTCTTGGACGATCATCCTGAAAAGAGCAATGAACAAACAATGGCAAAACTGCATCGTGCATTAAGTAAATTGACGATTGATATTAAGGCAACTAAACTAGAATTACAGGAGTTGATGGACAGTTTCTCTGTCATTGATAATGCGCGTGTTGTGGTTGATCGAGGCGTTTTTATTGGTACAGAAGTTCAAATTGGTAATACCTTTTGGAAAGCCGAAGATAATAGAGGGAAAAGTACATTTACGTTAGTGAGAATAGGTAGTCCTGAAATTTATGTGACTTAGAGTCCATTGGAATAAAAAACTCTTTTGAAGAAGTACACCTTTATTTTTTAAGTACTACATAGTTTAATAGCAAGCTAAAAAAACCATCAAGAGGATAAAAATGAGTAATGTTTTTTCGTGTACAGGAACGATAGGGCGTGATGCTGAAGTACGTTATTTGCCTTCTGGGCAAGCGGTGTTGAACGTGTCGGTTGCCAACAATGTTGGTTTTGGTGATCGTCAGCAAACGGTTTGGTTGCGTGTTGTCGTTTGGGGGAAACGCGCTGAAGGAAATCTAAAAGATTATTTAAAAAAAGGACAGCAAGTATTTGTCTCGGGTGAATTGACTATGAGTGAGTACAAGGCGAATGATGGTTCAACAAAATCTAGCTTAGAGTTGAATGCGACAATTTTGGATTTAGTGGGAAAGCGCAATGAATCCTCAGCACCTGCGCCTATGCAATCAGGTCAATATAATGCCCCAGCACCTGCTTCAAATTATGCGCCACAGTCTTATCAAAATAATGCGCCTCAACCCGCTCAACATTATTCACCTCAGCCAGTAGCCAATAAACCCGCAGATAGTTTTAATGCGCCTTACGATGATGACATCCCTTTTTGATCCCGTCACAAATAGCGAATAATTAAAAAGCCTCACTGACAGCATTTCAGTGAGGCTTTTTTGGTGATTGAAATATTAAGTGCGATATTCTGCGTTGATTTTTACATAGTCGTATGAAAAATCGCATGTTAATACAGTTTGTGTGATGCTGCCGCGTCCGAGTTTGACGCTAATTTTAATTTCCGTTTGATCCATAACGGCTTGTCCTGCTTCTTCAGTGTAATCGTTTGCTCGGCCACCTTCGCGCACAATACAAACATCATCCAAATAAATTCGAATGGCCTCTAAATTCATATTCACAACGCCTGCACGGCCTACAGCTGCAAGAATACGTCCCCAATTGGGATCGCTGGCAAAGAAAGCAGTTTTGACAAGCGGGGAATGTGCAATGGTTTTGGCTACTTGGACCGCTTCTTGAATATTTGCGGCTTCACTGACTTCGATGCGAATCAACTTGGTCGCCCCTTCACCATCTCGAATAATCAATTCGGCAAGCTCTTGGCATACTTCTAATATGGCCTCGTAGAAGATGTCGTAATCGTAGGTATCCTCTAAAATTTCTGGTGCATGTGTTGCACCACTGGCAAGAATGACACAAGCATCGTTAGTTGATGTATCGCCATCAACGGTAATGCGATTAAATGAGAGCTCTGTGGCATCCATTAAGCAGTTTTGCAATAAATCGTGGCTAATTTTGGCATCTGTGGCGATAAATCCCAGCATGGTTGCCATGTTAGGCTGAATCATGCCAGCGCCTTTTGAAATGCCGTTAATGGTAATTTTATGGCCGTTTAAATCAATGGTTTTTGAGATACCTTTTGGAAATGTGTCGGTAGTCATAATAGCAAGGGCTGCTTTTTGCCAATTGTCTTCGGTAAGATTCATGAGTGTACTCGGCAGTGCACTGGTAATTTTATCAATAGGCAAGGCTTGACCAATGACACCTGTTGAAAACGGTAATACTTGCGCCATATTACCTCCAGTCATATTCGCTAAATCTTGGCAGGTTTGCATAGCATCGCGCATCCCTTGTTCTCCAGTCCCTGCGTTTGCATTTCCTGAGTTGATAAGGAGCCAGCGTGGTGATTGGGGAAGGTGGTTTTTGGCAACAATAACTGGCGCTGCGCAGAAAGCGTTTTGAGTGAAAACGGCTGCGCAAGTTGCACCTTCATTTGCTTCGAAAATAAGTAAATCATCTCTCAATGTTTGTTTTATGCCCGCGCAGCTAGTGCCTAATTGCACGCCAGAAATAGGTGGCATGAGCGGGAAATGAGGTTGTCCAACGGCCATAAGCATTACCTTAAGAGTTAAATTTGAGTGAATGTTCTTTATTATGCACGAGGGGAGATAAGGTGCAAGATGAGAACAGTTAGCGCATAGCTGAAAATAAAAAAGCCGAACTATAAAAGTTCGGCTTTTTTGAGTGTTTGGCGGAGCGGACGGGACTCGAACCCGCGACCACCGGCGTGACAGGCCGGTATTCTAACCAACTGAACTACCGCTCCAAAGTCTGGTGGGTGCTGAGGGGATCGAACCCCCGAC
>CAJBJW010000307.1 GCA_903953455.1 uncultured Pseudomonadota bacterium
ATGCACCTTTTTTATTTGCAATAGGACTAACAAAATTTTTTTGTGTTTTGGGACTGGACATATTGTTCAAAATCGTTCCTAGTAGCATCATGGAAATCTTTTTTAGTTTGGTGTTTGTTTGGTAACGGAGTTGGTGCATAAATAGCAAAGATGTGCGAATATCAGAATTTAAAAAAGAAACGGCATCTGAAGCAATGACAAACAGTGATCCAGTGAAAAAAGCCAACTATCGGGTAACGAATTGGGCGGAATATGACCAAGCCTTAGTCAATCGAGGTGATGTGACGGTTTGGTTTGATCAAGCGTATTTAGAAAATAATTGGGTTGCAAAAAGCACGGGGAAACGCGGTGCGCCAAAGATCTATTCAGATGAAGCCATCCAAGTGATGTTGACATTGAAAGCGGTATTTAAACTGCCGTTTCGCGCGTTGGAAGGTTTTGGTCGATCATTGATGCGTCTAATGGGGCTGGATTTTAGAATTCCAGATCATTCAAATATGTCCAGACGTGGACGCGATTTAACCATTCAGATTCCGATAAAAAAACGCTTGGAACCGATACATTTGGTAGTGGATTCAACAGGTTTGAAAATTTACGGTGAAGGCGAATGGAAAATACGCAAACACGGGAAAAGTAAGCGTCGTCACTGGGTTAAAGTGCATTTAGGGGTGGATGCTAATGAAAAAGATGTCTTGGGAATTGAAGTCACAACAGAAAATTACTCAGACAGCGAAATGTTTGAAAGCCTTGTCACACAAGTGGATGGTGAAATAGCCAGAATCTATGGTGACGGTGCATACGACACTCAAAACGCTTATGAGGTAGCTGATTACAACAACGCAGAATTGGTCGCTCCACCTAGAGAAAATGCAATATTTTGGAAAAACAGACATCCGCGAAATACAGTGATTATGTTGGTGTTTTTGCTCGGTATGGCTTTATGGAAAACGCTCTCTGGTTACCATAAACGCAGCATTGCTGAAAATGCCATGTATCGACTCAAACAACTTTTTGGTACCTGTTTATCATCACGTTCATTTGCTACTCAAAATACCGAAGTTCGTGCGCGTATCGCTGCCATGAACACGATGACTTATCTTGGTATGCCAAAATCCATCAGGGTCGGGGTAATTTTGTCTTAAATTTGTCTGGGTAAGGGCATCTGTTTTCTTGTGGTTATTTATGCACCAACGCCCTCTACCACTAATTGAAATAACCAATCATCACCAAAATCAAAATGAAAAATAATTTCCATGCCTTTGTGTAAAGGTAGTTCATCGATTATACAATCTCTGGTGCACCTCTCATTTTTTATACTAAAATAGTTTGAACCCATTTTTTTGCGCTTGGAGTCAACTCGTAACTTCTACCTAAAATAAAATTAAAGAGGATTTCATTATGACAATAGATACAAAATGGATTGATGGTATTCAATCATCGGATCTTAAAGTAAAATTAAAATCTTATTTAACCGACGGTGTATTAACGTTTGACGAATCAAAGCAAATGCTAATCTCTGCTGGACAAGGCGGAATGAATGCCGCAAAACTTACTGATTTGAATACTATTTTAGCGAATGAAAATGAAATATTCATCGATCCATATGTAAAAAGTCTCACAGACTATGTTATTAAAGGCAATTCCGCGAATGCTTATTGGTGGGGGGGTCTTGATGATAGTGGCAAAAGTGCCTTAGGGAATTTGAGTAATTCCAGTTCACAAGGAAACATAACCAAATTAGTGAACAAATGGTTTTCAGGCACTGACGTACCTTTACCCTTAGTGGGTGGAGATGCAGCAGCGGGAATTGCAGGTGATTTTAAATATAGTTATGCAAATGTTGCCGGTGAATTATATAAGAATGGTGTGAGTGCATCGGACGTAACTCAGGGAAATGCTGGAACGTGTTTTTACTTAGCTACTCGTGGGGCGATAGCTAACACTAATCCTTCTTTGATAACCAATGATTTTATTCATGATAATAAAGACGGAACTTATGGTTTTCGTTTTTTCAATGTGAATGGTGAAAAAATCTATGTTACCGTTGATACAAACATTGCGGTTGATGAAGATGGAA
>CAJBJW010000308.1 GCA_903953455.1 uncultured Pseudomonadota bacterium
ATCTGCTCAATTTACCATCGGCTATCTGTTTTTTGGCTAATTTTGCTTTTTGAACTAAAGAGATTTCTGTTCTTTTGAAAGATTCATCCCATTTAAAATCATCCTGTAACTCAGCAATATAATTTGAAATATGCTCAGCCATTTGTTGTTGAGTTGACTCTGGTAAAGCCCGCATGGTTGCTACTGCGTCAATTACATCTTTTTCTTCGATACCTAATGACGCCAATTTAACACGAACCGCGTTTGAATCTAAGGCCGTGCTAATGTCATGAACATTGCTAACATCGTAACTCTCGCCTTTGGCTTTTTTAAGTAGTTCTAATCCACGCTGCTCCTTCTCACGCCCACCAATTGCTCGAAAGTAGAATTGTGTCTTCACCGACATCAAACACCTACCTGTGTGCTGACTGAAGCATGTTGCAGTGGTTTCACTTTTGGTATGCCTTTTTGCTGAACTTGCCATAAATCAAATGCTAATTGCATCTTTAGCCATGTTTCTGCCGTTGTAGTACCCAACCACTGTTCAAGACGCAATGCTAAGTCTGGCGAAATGGCCGCATGTTCGTTTAGCACTCTTGATAATTGAACACGCGACACGCCCAGTTGTTTAGCGGCTTCCGTTACCGTTATGCCTAATTCTGGAAAAATGTCTTCACGCAAAATGCTTGCGGGATGGGGAGGGTTAAACATAGGTTCACTCCTAGTGATAATCTTGATAATCGACTAACTCAGCATCTTAAAGATCTTCTTCCAAAGTTTATTATCCTCTTTCTTTACAACTGGATCTTGAACTTTGGCAGGCTTCTCCTCCTGTTGAAATGTTAACAAAGCAGTTAATTTTGCCTGAGTTTCTCTCCGTTCTTCCTCTGACTTATCAAGTCGTCTGCTAATATCATTTTTTTCACACTCAAGCCTGACAACTGTCTGTTCTAAAAACGCTAGTTGCTGTACTAATAAGGCAGTTTTTACATCAGTTTCGATGTGTTCTAATGTGGTTCCTTTGGTTGTATTAATAGTGTTCGGTTCGTACACCCTAAAAAGTTCGGATGTATCAATGCAATAATTTCCACTTGAATCTTTATGACCACTTAACCTGCCTGTTTTTAAGGCATACTGAATAGTTGACTTCGATTTATTGGTTGCTTTCGCTGCTTGATTTAATGTTAATACTGTCATGTACTATAGACCGTTCTAAGATGGATTTATTGAGTGTACTATTGTGTACGATATCCGTACAATCTATTTCTGTCTATTTTGCCAACGCCCCTGCTGCTTCAAAATAACCCATTACCATTTGCCAGCGGCTTTGAGCAGTTCAATATATTCTGGCGGTACTGGCGCGGCATCACCGTACCGTTGCCGCATTTGAGCAAAATGTTCAAAATTATCAATTTTTACCTCATCGGTTTTTCTGTTTTTTTGTGGTTTTGCGGAGGTTGGTGTTGGTATAGAAGCAACTTTTTTTTCATTGAATTCAAATGTAATATGGCTTACGGTACGACCTGTTTTTCTATATGTGTGTGTTACATTTAAATTAGAAACATTATTTATATTGTTAACCGCAGGATTAATTACATATTTTTTCAAGTCACTTATCGAATTGTAGTTATTTGCTATTTCAAATCGTTCTTTTAACCATGATATTTCAATTTCTCGTTTTCCTTTCGTCCGCCATTGCATTAATAATTCGTACAGCCTAATCCCGTAGA
>CAJBJW010000309.1 GCA_903953455.1 uncultured Pseudomonadota bacterium
CGTTGATGAAACACGCCAGCCAGTCCACCCGCATGCGCTCCCCCCTTTTTGAAGGGGGGTGGGGGGGGATTTCTTTACAATATAAAAATATATCCCGCAAAACCTACCTGTTATCAATTAACTTTTCGTCAACCGTTTCACAGTTTTGAATTAAATTTACACTTTAATTAAAATAATGGATAAACTATTGATGAGTTTAGCGTAAACCCAAATATGAATTTATGCCATAAGCAATTTTTAATGTTTTTTTGATATACTTTAATATCTTTGAAGTACTTAGCGTGGATAGTTAGAGTGAAATACACAATATCGATTTGACAAACTAATCTTGTATGTTTAGGATTAGGTTGCATATCGTCTTAAAGTGTTTTTTCTTTAGCCCATTTAGCACCCCAAAGATTGATTAGATGAATTTTAATCCCGTAGGAAAACCATAATGACAACTAGACTAACCGTAAGTAGTCTTGACAAGCCAATAACAATTAAGGTCAACACCACATTTTCCGCTCCTCTTAAGGTAAATGCAGGTGGCCCTTTTGTTATTGAGCCTGGCCTGACCTCAAAAAATGTTTTAGCAACCGTTAACTTAAAAAGCATCGGTGATGCAGCGGCAGCTAAAACAACGCTGATTCTTCCTAATGCCAGCTCAGACTACACATTCAAAACTGCTAGTGGCGCTGTCACTATTTCTAGTTCTACAACGAATCCAACGACACAAAAAATAACAACAACTGTTATTGCATCATTAGATTTAACAACTGCAGCCAACGGCTATAACACGCCATCAGTGCAGTTTACTGATTTAACAGCTAAATTCCATTATGTTGCTGCCATTAAAAAAACAGCAACGGCACCCGCTGTTCCAGCATTTATTGAACTCACCAGTTTAAAACTAGCAAATGATACAGGTTCAAATGCCACTGACGGTGTCAGTTTCGATGGAGCAATCAATCTAGTAAGCCGTGTAGGAACAACCTATTCTTATAGCGTAGATAGTGGAAAAACTTATCAATCAGTTACAGGCACCTCTGTCGACTTATTAGATAAAACATATCCTGCGTACAGTGTTAAAGTGATAGAAAAAAATGCAAAAGGTGTTATCGTCAATGCAACATCAAATGCAAATGCGATTGTTGTTGAAAAAGGCGCTGCAACGCCAACGATTACCCTTGCAACTGATACTGGCTCGAGTTTAACTGACGGCATCACAAGTATCGGTACCGTAAATGTCACCGGTTTGGAAACCGGAGCAACATGGCAATACAGTATCAAGGGTGCAAGTTTTGTGAATGGCACCGGCACTTCGTTTGTACTACCAGCTAATTTAACCTACAACACCGGCGATATCCAAGTTCGTCAAATCGATAAAGCCGGTAATGTAAGCGCTTCAAGTGTTAATCCCCTTTCTTGGTCTATTGATACTAAAGCCGATGCGCCAGTAGAGATGAGTTTCAATGATACAGGCGCTATTGACGGTGATAACATCACCAAAGATGGTGAATTTACTGTTAGTGATGCAGAGGTTGGTGCAAAAATTAGCTACAGTTTAGACAGTGGCAAAACATTCACTTTGTCTGCAAATAATAGCTTCATCGTTCCAGAAGGTGCTTACACTAAAGGACAAATTCAGGTTAAACAGATTGATGCAGCGGGTAATACCAGTACTGCAGGATCGTCTGTTGTCGCACTAACTGTTGATGAAACCGTTGTCGTGCCAACTATCGCATTAACTAAAGATGATGGTATCAGCTTAACCGACGGCATCACCAATGTTGCCACGGTAACAGTATCTGGTCTAGAAGCGGGTGCCATTTGGCAATACAGTCTAAATGGTGGTGCTTTTGTTAATGGTACAGGAACCACTTTTACATTGCCTGCAGGCGAAACTTACGACTCAGGGCAAATTAATGTTCGTCAAATTGACGTCGCTGGAAACGAAAGTGATGCCGATGGTAAATTTGGTAGCAATGCAGCTGACTGGACTATTCTGCCAAGCAATATCGACGTCACAGCCGCTAACACGACTGCTTTCGATGCCGGCGTTGCTGATGTGAAATTCTTCGTAGCTGCGGGTGATTACACGTACAACATCGCAAACTTCGGTGCGGGCGATAAAATTGATTTCCCAGCGGGTAATGTGCCAACAGTCATTAACTCGAGCAATACCGATAACGCAGTTCATTTGCAATACGCAAATGATGGCAAAATCACCTTATTGCATTTAACGGGTTTGACGACAGCGCAAGACGCAGCCATCTACTCTGTTAATTCGTTTAACACCGCA
>CAJBJW010000310.1 GCA_903953455.1 uncultured Pseudomonadota bacterium
AATTGATAAAGAACACCCTCCAAAACATATTCATATCAAATATGGTGAATATGAAGCCGTTATGGAGTTAATCGATTTAAATATTATTGAAGGAAATTTACCAAAAAAATGTCGTCAATTAGTACGCGAATGGGCTGAATCACATCAAGATGAATTAATCGACATGTGGAACACACAAAATTTTCACAGCATTCAACCTTTAGAATAAAAAATGAAACTGTTAAATTTCGAAAAAAAAGATCACTATCGATTTAGTTTCACTTTTGAAAATGGTGAAATGAAAGAAATTGATTTACAGCATTTGATTGGTCAACATGTCAGCTCAGAATTTTTAGATACCGCACGAATAAACAAGGAGTGGGGGTGTTTAGAATTTAAAGATGGTGCGGTCGATATTGAACCCAAAACACTTTATAAAGCATGCAATTAAAAAAACTGTTTTATCTCTCACTAATTTATGAGAACACGCTATGCGCCTCTGGCTAATGAAATCAGAACCCGATGTTTTTAGCATTGATGATTTAATGCAGCGCCCAACTCAAACCGAGCCATGGGAAGGTGTGCGCAATTATCAAGCACGCAATTTTATGCGTGAAATGCAGCTCGATGATCGTGTCTTTTTTTATCATTCCAATTGCAAGGAAGCGGGCATTGTTGGCGTGATGAACATTGTCAAAAAAGCCTACGTTGATGACAGTGCGCAAGACGCAAATAGCCCTTATTATGATCCCAAAAGTACCATTGAAAATCCACGATGGTGGCGTGTTGATGTGGGATTTGTTGAAAAATTTTCGCGTGTCATTACGCTTCGTGAATTAAAAGAAGTATCCGCGTTAGCCGATTTTCAATTAGTACAACGTGGCAATCGCTTATCCATTTTGCCCGTCACGCAAATGCAGTGGGATAGTATTCTCAATCAGCTAACATAAAAAAATGCACGTTATAGCCATAACGTGCATTCATTGTACTCAAAATTTTACCGATAAACCTTAGTAACGGTAATGCTCTGGTTTATACGGGCCATCAACGGGTACACTGATATAATTCGCTTGCTCTGGTGTCAACGTCGTTAATTTCACACCAAGTTGCGCCAAATGTGAACGCGCCACTTTTTCATCTAATTTTTTAGGTAAAATATAGACTTTATTTTCATAACTTGACGCATTTTTCCATAATTCAATTTGCGCAAGCACTTGATTACAGAATGAATTTGACATGACAAAACTTGGATGACCAGTCGCACAACCTAAATTCACAAGGCGACCTTCTGCCAAAATAATAAGGCGTTTGCCATCAGGGAAAATAACATGATCCACTTGGGGTTTAATGTTTTCCCATGTGTATTGACGAAGTGACGCAATATCAATTTCAGCATCAAAATGCCCGATATTACAAACAATTGCCTGATCGCGCATGGCTTTTAAATGTTCATGTCGAATAATATTGAAGTTACCTGTCGCGGTCACAAAAATATTTGCAATAGGCGCAGCCTCTTCCATTGTCACAACACGATACCCTTCCATTGCCGCTTGCAGCGCACAAATAGGGTCAATTTCCGTAATCCAAACCGTTGCACCAAGGCCACGAAGCGATTGTGCGCAACCTTTACCCACGTCACCATAACCGGCTACGACGGCAATTTTGCCCGCAATCATCACGTCTGTTGCACGTTTAATGCCGTCAACAAGTGACTCACGGCAACCGTACAAGTTATCAAATTTTGATTTAGTCACAGAATCGTTAACGTTAAACGCAGGGACTTTTAAATCGCCTTTTTTCACCATTTCATATAAACGAAGAACACCTGTTGTGGTTTCTTCTGAAATGCCGCGAATATTATCCATCAATTCAGGAAATTTATCGTGCATCATAGTGGTTAAATCACCACCATCATCAAGAATCATATTTGGATGCCAGCCATCCGTTCCTACAATAGTCTGCTCAATGCACCATTCTGCCTCGGCTTCTGTTTCACCTTTCCAAGCAAAAACAGGAATGCCTGCTGCTGCCATAGCGGCTGCGGCGTGATCTTGAGTTGAGAAAATATTGCATGACGACCAACGCACTGTAGCACCTAATGCTGTCAATGTTTCCATTAACACAGCCGTTTGAATGGTCATGTGCAAACAACCTGCAATACGCGCACCCTCTAGCGGTTTTTCTGCGCCATATTCTGCACGCAACGCCATCAAACCGGGCATTTCAGTTTCCCCAATATTGATTTCTTTACGGCCCCAGTCAGCCAATGAAATATCGGCTACTTTGTAATCGGTAAAACTCATTTTATAATTTCCTTAATGAAATAAAGTATTGGTGCGTACGTTTTCATTAAACGCACACACCCTAAATATTTTTACAGACCCGCCGCCGCTTTTAATGCATCAACTTTGTCGGTTTTTTCCCAGCTAAAGGTTTCTTCATGTCGACCAAAATGCCCATACGCAGCGGTTGGCTGATAAATAGGACGCAGTAAATCAAGCTGTGCAATTAAGCCTTTTGGACGTAAATCAAATACGTCACGCACAATCGACACTAAACGTGTTTCATCGAGCTTGCCTGTCCCGAAAGTTTCAACGCTAATGGATGTTGGTTCAGCCACGCCAATCGCGTAAGACACTTGAATTTCGCAACGCTCAGCAAGTCCGGCAGCAACAATGTTTTTTGCCACGTAACGCGCCATATAAGCCGCAGAGCGATCCACTTTTGAGGGATCTTTGCCCGAAAATGCACCGCCACCATGACGCGCCATACCGCCGTAAGTGTCAACAATAATTTTACGACCTGTTAAGCCGCAATCGCCTACAGGGCCACCGATAATGAATTGACCCGTTGGATTGATAAAATATTTAGTGTCTTTATGTAGCCATTCTTTTGGCAAAACGTGCAAAATAATATCGTCCATGACTGCTTCATGGAGTGATTTTGCGCTAATTTCAGGTGAATGCTGTGTCGATAAAACCACCGCGTCAATGGCTACGGGTTTATTATTTTCGTAGCGGAACGTAATTTGGCTTTTTGCGTCTGGGCGTAGCCAAGGCAATGTTTTATTTTTGCGCAACTCCGCTTGACGCTTAACGAGTAAATGCGAATACGTAATGGGTGCTGGCATAAATACATCGGTTTCATTGCTTGCATAACCAAACATTAAGCCTTGATCACCTGCACCTTGCTCATGATTCGCATCTTCATCCACGCCCATCGCAATATCAGCAGATTGTTTACCAATCGCATTAAGTACCGCGCAACTATTTCCATCAAAACCGACGTCGCCATTGTCATAGCCAATTTCACAGACCACTTTACGTACGAGCGCTTCAGTATCTACCCAAGCATCCGTGGTAATTTCACCCGCCAAAATGACCATACCTGTTTTCACTAACGTTTCACACGCAACACGCGCTTTTGGATCTTGCGCAAGAATTGCATCTAAAACAGCGTCTGAAATTTGATCAGCAACTTTATCTGGATGGCCTTCAGAAACGGATTCAGAAGTGAAAATAAAATTATTACTCACGGTTTATTCACCTAAAAAAAAGAAAAATTAAATACAAAAACGGCAAACGCCTTTTTTATAACTCGAAATGATATAAAACAATGGATTTCTCCCTTTATTATACAACTAAGTCGTCGCTTTCAACTATTACACATTCGAAGATAAATCACATAAATGTGAGGTTAAGTCGCTAAAAAGGCACTAATACCGCAAATACCTTGCGCACCTGCATAATAAGCTGTGTTTAAATGGGATTTTTTAAGCCCACCCAATGCATAAATAGGCATCGCATAAAGACTGGCGAGTTCGCTAAATGCCACCCACCCAAGTGTTTTAGCTCCAGGATGAGTTAACGTTTCAAGTACAGGCGAAAGTACGGCAAAATCCACACCTATTTTTTGAGCATGCTCAAGTTCTATTTGATTATGACAAGAAGCGCTGAGCCACTGACTATTTTTGGGCCGTGACTGGCGCTCAAGTAAATCTGAACGCGTTAAATGTATCCCATCGCAAGGCATCTCAAACGCATTTTCAACGCCTGAATTTATCAACAGTTTCACGCCAGCAGATTGGCAAATAGGATGGGCTTTATTTAAAAAATCAAGCACTTGTTGAGCGGTTGATTGTTTCAACCTCGCTTGAATGAGGGTGACATTTTGGGCAAGCAAATGCGCCAATTTTTCATCTAAATCCCCTTCACTATCATCCAAAATGGCGTAAAACGGTGGCAAATTTAATGCCTTTAAAATGACGCGATTTGCCGCGGGAAACGTATAGCCCGATAATTCACTTAGGCTCACCCAAGCACTTTCTTGATTGGAGCAACTTGCCGCCTCCCCCGTATAATCCGTTACCGAAAAAACGTGTAAATGCACTACACGATCTTCATAAGCGTGACGAAAACTAATCAGCGGCAGAGCGTGACGCATCTCAATGCCAATTTCTTCTTTTAGCTCACGCACAAGGGCGGAATGTAGCGTTTCACCATGTTCGACTTTCCCGCCAGCAAACTCCCAAAAACCACCTTGATGCGCTGTTTCATCGCGACGAGTAATGAAAAATTGTCCCACTTCATTTTTGACTATTCCAATGACAATGGAAATAGGTAAATGGGCTTGATCTGTATTAATGGCCGTATTTAGCCTTGTTTTTTTACTCATCGGATAGTAAATCTTTCATGTTTGAAAAAAATGAACG
>CAJBJW010000311.1 GCA_903953455.1 uncultured Pseudomonadota bacterium
AAACAGTATACGGTCGATAAATACAGCAAAATATTTTGTCAAAAACAGGGATATGGTTGGCATGTTGAAGGAGTGAAAAGTACAGGAAAGTTACTTTGTACGGATTGCAAAGGTGAAACAGGGAATAAAAAACAATGTCATTTAGAAGACGTTGTCGTCACCTGTAAACGGATTAAACCTGGATCTGTTGGAATGTTACCTGGACAGAGTTAATGACCATTGCCAGTACAAGAATGTGTATCATGCACCATTCTTGTACTGGTTTTGCTGAAAGTTTGGATTTTTATGCTCGCCTTTTGGGATTCGTTACTATTTATTGGGATTGAAAAAATACATAACTATGGCAACTGAGGTATATGCGTCAATTGAGCGGATGGTAGCGTTAATCCGTTCAGAAGAGAGGAAAAAGTGTACGGAATTTGGATTACAACCTGTGCATTTTCAAATGTTAGATTATATTTCACGCTGCAATCGTTACAGTGATACACCCGCAGCACTCGCATCCTATCTGGGTATGACACGAGGTACAGTGTCTCAAACGCTCTTGCTGCTAAGTCGCAGAGAGCTTATTGAAAAGCGAATCGATAGCCAAGATAAGCGTATTGTGCATTTATGTCTGCGCCCGCAAGGCGAGGTTATTCTTGATAGTATTCGCTCGACTAATTTGTTTTCACAAGCCAGTGAAATCTTGAGTAAAACGGATGTATTAAGTCATGAGGATACGTTTCTCAAGGCTTTACTTGCCCTACAAAAAGCGAATCAATCAAAAACATTTGGGCTATGTAAAACGTGCAACTATTTCACGACAACTGACACCGGATTTACTTGTGGTTTGACGCATCAATCACTCACACAAAGTGACAGTGAAAAAATATGTCAAGAGCATACGGTGTAGCGTTATAAAACTGAAAGCGTCAGCGTAAATATGAAAGCGACGATAAGAAAAAGTGTAAATAACGCTGTTTTGCTTAATTCGTCAAAAAATTCTTTTTTTAATGCTTGTTTGCGATTGTCAGATTGCCAAATATGCGTTAAACGTCCTTTCCAGCTTTTGCGTTGCGCAATGGAGTCTTCTTGCGCCAAAATTTGATCAATTTTTTCATTTAAGGATTTTTCTTGTGTCATGGTGGCGTCCCTATAAAAATTTAAAATAGTCTTTAATCATAACATAATGACATCACCATTTCGGCAACATTGATGCCGAGTTTTGATTCAATTTGCACGAAAGAAGTGGTTAAGCGTGGATTGATTTCAAGGACAAAACAAGCTTGCGGTGTTTGAATTAAATCAATGCCAACATAGCCCCATAAATCAGGAAATGCCTTAGCTACTTGCGAGGCTATTTTTAGATAATCGCCATTTTTATCCTCGCGTTCATTTACGTGAATGGTTTTTAAATAAAAACCATTATTTAGCACATCAAAAATCTGTAAGTTCACACAGAGTAATACGGCGTTGCCCCGATCCACTATACAAGATAAGCTGATTTTTTCACCGTCAATATGTGGTTGAATAATGAAGGGTTTATCTAATGGCGGTAAATGGGACCAATTTTCCGGTGATGTCATTAAAAATGTATTTTCTGCTCCAGCGCCATCAATGGGTTTGATAATCCAATCGCGCGTTTTATCATAAATAGCGTGTTTTCTAAATATTTCAGTGGGAACGGTTTGAATTTCTGCGGCCTCGAGTCGCATAAAAGTGTCGAATTTATTAGCCACTATCGCAACCGCATGAGAAGGGGAGGTGAGTAATTTTTTACCTGCTATTTCAACGTAGCGGCAAAATGTTTCTAAAATACCATCAAATTCGGGTGCAATCACCCAAACTGCGTCGACATCTTGAAGTTGCATTTTAAAATTGTCATCAAGAGTTAATGCGTCATCTTTTTTCATCACGCTAACATTAAAGGGTAGCGCCGCAAAATTTTCTAACAGCGCATCCACCATCATTTTTCCTTCATTTGCTAAACTTTTAGGCACATTTTCGATTGAAAATCCTCCTCCTGTGACATATTCAAAAATAAGTACGTTGCGTGTTGTTGCCTGATTATTCATTGTCATCGTGCGGTGAAGGGGTGCATAAGGAATTTAAAAAAATTGAATGATGTAAAAGTCAATTTATTGGCTTTTTTTGTGTTTTTAATAGTTTAATTTACTGTTTTATATATGTATTTATTATTTTGGTCTTTATTTTGCTTTTGTTATTTCAACGGATGTTATCAAGTAATTTTTTTGCGTGTGATTTATCTTTTGATGATGCAGTCAAAATCAAAAAAACACAACATCGTTACGCAGAATTAAAAATTACCTAAATTAAATAGAACTTTATTCTTTAATTCTTTGGGGTTGGCATGGCACTGATTATCAATACTAACTTTGGCTCGATTAATGGTCAACGTAACTTAAGTGGGACTGCGCTTGCGCTATCAAGTGCGATGACGCGATTATCTTCTGGTGTGCGCGTGAACAGTGCAAAGGATGACGCGGCGGGTCTTGCGATTGCGGACAGAATGATGTCGCAGGTGCGCGGCATGAACGTGGCAGTGAGGAATGCAAATGATGGAATTTCATTGACACAAACTGCTGAAGGAGCGCTCGGATCACTCACTGGTACGCTACAGCGAATGCGAGATTTAGCAGTGCAATCATCTAGTAATGCGAGTGTTTCTGCCTCAGACCGCGCAAAAATGGACACGGAATTTAAAGCGCTCAATGATGAGTTGCTTCGTGTTGTGCAAAATAGTGAATTTAATGGCAAAAAAATCTTGAATGGGGATTTGTCGAGTGGCTTGAGTATTCAAGTGGGTGCAAATTCCGATACAAATAGTCGAATTAGTATTGCGGTGTCAAACATGGGAGCACTTTTAGCGCCTGTGACTAAAACCATGCTAAATCCGGCTAATCAAACTATTGATGCGGTGTTAGCGTCAAGTGTTGCGTTGAATATCAATGAGGCGGGTTCTAATGCTGATTTAAAAGCGGCTGTGAATGCTGCAAAATTAGCTAACGCCGCAATAGTTGCAGCCAAAAAAGCCGCTGATTCACCAACAGATTTGGCGTTAGCAAAAGCAGCCTCTCGTGCTAATGCAGCGGCGGCATCCGCAGTTGCTTTGTCTTCGGCGGCCACGTTGGTTATGACGGCAGCTAACAAAAGTAAGTTTCATGTATCGGAGGCGTTTTCTGATTCAGTGGTGGTGAGTGATGCGGTTAATCAATCCACGAACGCGTCAGTGATTGCAACAGATGCACTAATTGCAAATAAAAGTGTGACTGACAGTGCGCAAGCAGCGTCACTCCAAATTACGGCAACTCAATTAGCGGATGCCGCGAAAGTGAATATTGATGCATCAAATCAGAATATTTATGCGGACATGATCAATAAATTGACAGGTGACTCTA
>CAJBJW010000312.1 GCA_903953455.1 uncultured Pseudomonadota bacterium
CGTGCTTGTTTTAGCTAATTCGTTATAATCTTCTCTAAATTCGGCAAAAATGTTATCTATAATCTCTATCTAAACGAGCAACCCATCCCAAGCCAAAAAATTCGCCAAAAGTTGTAAACCCACGTGTTGACTTTTTTCGGGATGAAATTGCACAGCAAAAACGTTATCTTTCATTAACGCGCAAGCAAAAGCGTTTGGATAATCGCTGGTGCCTGCAATGTGCGAAGAATTTTTCACTTGCGCATAATAGCTATGAACAAAATAAAAACGGCTGTTATCGGGAATATTTTTCCAAAGTGGATGCGCTGTTTGCTTGACTTGATTCCATCCCATGTGCGGAACTTTTAAAATTTCACCGTCAGCGTTTTCTAGCGGTTCGGCGAATTTCAATACATGACCATCAAAAATCCCCAAACAATCCGTGTGACCATTCTCTTGACTGTCTAAAAGCAATGCTTGCATCCCCAAGCAAATACCTAAAAGTGGTTTTGTACTAGCTACTTCTTTCACAACATCAATTAAATTCAAATCACCAAGCGCCTGCATACAATCACGCATCGCGCCTACACCGGGAAAAACCACTCGATCAGCGGCTAAAATAGTATTGGCATCGGACGTGACAATCACGTCAACGTCAGGGGCGGCATGCTGCAAGGCTTTGGCAATCGAATGTAAATTTCCCATGCCATAATCAATGACTGCAACGCTAGACATTAAAGCACCCCTTTTGTTGAAGGCGTAATGCCCATCATGCGCTCATCAAAGGCAATCGCATTACGTACCGCGCGACCAAAGGCTTTAAAGACCGTTTCAGCGATATGATGTGCGTTACCGGCTTTGAGGTTATCAATGTGCAACGTCACGCCCGCATGATTCACAAACCCTTGGAAAAATTCACGCAATAAATCCACGTCAAAATTGCCAATAAACGCGCGATTAAATGTCACGTTGTAATACAAACTCGGACGACCAGAGAAATCAATCACTACGCGCGAAAGTGATTCATCGAGCGGCACATACGCATGACCATAACGCGAAATCCCTTTTTTATCGCCCAGTGCCTTCGCAAACGCTAAACCCAGCGTAATACCAATGTCTTCCACCGTATGATGTGCATCAATGTCTAAATCACCTTTTGCCAGCACATCGATATCAATCATGCCATGTCGCGCAATTTGATCAAGCATGTGATCTAAAAAAGGCACACCCGTGACAAAATGTGTTTTGCCCGTGCCATCTAAATTCAGCGTCAATGTGATTTTGGTTTCAAGCGTATTACGCTCGTAAGTTGCGATGCGTGAGGTCATAAATGTTGTGATTTGTTTGAAAAAAAGCGGAGGAATTAAATTTTTAGCGGTAATTTTCGAAAAAAGAAAAAATACCGCTAAACAGTTTTTAGCGAAGAAGTTCCAAAATTACTTCTAACTCAATCACCATTTGATGAATGAGTTGCTTGGTGCGCGTGGAATCATCTTTTGAATCACTGCTCGATAAATGCGCTTTTGCGCCACCGATAGTGTAGCCTTGTTCATATAACAAGGCGCGAATTTGGCGAATAATTAAAACATCATGACGCTGATAATAGCGGCGATTACCACGACGTTTAACGGGGTTGATTTCAGAAAATTCTTGTTCCCAATAACGTAGGACGTGCGGCTTTACACCACATAATTCACTGACTTCACCAATACTAAAATAGCACTTTGCCGGAATAATCGGCAATTCATTATTATTACTCGGCTCCAGCATACGCTTCTACTCGTGCTTTAAGTTTTTGACCCGATCTAAAGGTGACAACACGTCGCGCTGTAATCGGGATTTCTTTGCCTGTTTTTGGGTTTCTACCCGGGCGACCAGTTTTGTCTCGTAATTCAAATTTGCCAAAACCAGAAAGTTTCACTTGCTCACCATGATCTAAAGAACGTTTAATTTCTTCAAAAAAAAGATCGACCATATCTTTCGCTTCGCGTTTATTGAGTCCTAATTCGTCAAATAAATTCTCTGCGAAATCTGCTTTTGTTAATGCCATAAACTTAATCTCTTAATTTTGCGCCCGTTTGTCGGGTCAAGGTCTCTAGGAACGTGCTAACTATAGCATCAATTTCGGTATCTGTAAGCGTTTGTGTATGATTTTGCAACACTAAACGCAGTGCAACACTTTTATAATTCTCATCAACGCCTTTGCCGCGATAGACATCAAAAATTACTGCATCCTGCAATAACGATTCCTCACATGATGCAATGCATGCGATTATATCGCCCGATGTGACATCTTCTTTAACAAGAAGCGCTAAATCACGGCTAACAGAAGGAAATTTTGACAACGGTTTAAAGCGGGCATGTTGTTTATTGAGTAAAACATCTTGTGCGAGTTCAAACAAGAAAATAGGCGTTTCAAATCCTAATTGGCTCTCTAATGTAGGATGGAGCATCCCAAGCCAGCCAACCAATTCACCTGTTTTGGTCAGAATTTGCGCACTTTGACCTGGGTGTAGTGTTTCGTGTTCATGTGCAACAAAATCCACACTCACGCCAGTTAAAGCAAAAATGCCCTCAATGTCGGCTTTCACATCAAAGAAGTCCACTAAGCGCGTCTTTTCACTCCATTGCTCTAAATTCACATTACCCAGTGCTAAACCAGCCAACATTTTTTCTTGATGGGTTTCACCCTTTTGCTGTACAAAACGCAAACCCGATTCAAATAAACGCACACGTGTTTGTTGACGATTGGTATTATGC
>CAJBJW010000313.1 GCA_903953455.1 uncultured Pseudomonadota bacterium
GCAGGAAAGAATGTTGAAACCACTACGGTTGATCAATTAAAACAAGACATGCTTTTTGAATGAGAACTCTGTCACGGCACAAAACCTTTGTTAAAGATATGCGTAACGCACGTCTTACCGAGGGTCAGTTCACTAAATTGTTCTTGTATGTTACCGATTTGATTAATGGTCAATCACCTCCACCGGAATCTAAAGATCATGCATTGCATGGTGAATGGCAGGATTTTAGAGAATTACACCTAGGTGGTGATATGCTGCTTATATACAAAAGTGATGAGCAAACAGTCTACCTAGTAAGACTAGGATCACATGCACAATTGTTTAGTGGTATGTAATGAACTTGAGATTATCACGATTTAATAGGTATTTAAGTAGCAATATTGAGTTAATAACAACACGGTGTTATCTAAAGATTTTCTTCCACAGTTTATTATCCTCTTTCTTTACAACTGAATCTTGAACTTTGGCAGACTTCTCCTCCTGTTGAAATGTTAACAAAGCAGTTAATTTTCGTCGTTCTGTATCTGCTTCATCCAGTCGTCGTTCCAATGACATGACAAAATCCTGTTCGCGCGCCAATTGTCGCTTGAGAAAGTTTATCTCTTGTCTCAGAAGTGGCGTTTCATCATGCGTTTCGGATTGTGTCAAAGACTCTTTCGCGACACGTTCCAATGAAACAGGCGCAAATACTCTATGCAATTCTGCAGGATCGATCTTATAAACACCATCTTCAAATAAAGCACTAATCTTTCCGCTTTTTATGGCTCTGTAGATGGTGGATTTACTTATACCAGTGGCTGTTGCAGCACTTGTCAAACTATGTTTCATATCATTTCATTTTGTATTTCATGAATCGTTTCATGAAATAAGATACCATTATTGACACATACATTGCAAAATCACCAACGCCCTTGAGACTTGAGTATCTCGACAATATCAGCAGGTACGTTGCTTTCATTAACGGCATTTGAAAATCTTTTTCGGGAGTTAGCAAACTCTTCAATAAGCATTTCCCGTTCTTCAGTCGATGTTTTGGATTTTGTCGTTTTAGAAATGTTTTTATTGATTTTCTTAAGTGTTTTTTTCTCAAAATCGTCTTTTATACAAAAGACAAATTCAATATGAGTGACTCTTTTACCTGTTTTGTTTACAGAAAATGAAGCATTTAAATTACTGAATTCATTGATATCGCTCAACGATGTTTTAATTACCTTTTCAATAAAGTTACTGTTTCGTGTGTATTTACCATCAACTCCTAACATTTTTTTCAACTGATCTACTTCTATTTCTCGTTTTCCATTAACAAGCCATTGAACTAATAGCTCATATATTCTAATGCTATGAACGCTTTTGAATTTACTAACATATTGTAATTTATACTTAGTAAAACTTCCCGATAAAGCACTTAGCATAGGCAAAACTTCATCTGTAAAATACAATGTAATACTACCTTCTGCTTCATTATATTTTTTTCTATAAATCCAACGTATCTTATCAGTTCCCGATTCATTTAGATTCAGCCATCTATCACCGAGCTTATCCATCCCAATTTTTACTTGCGTGTACAGGGAGTTTTTACTTGTTCTTTCTGTAACTAAATCCTTAATTTCATCTACTCGAATTGTAAAACCATCTTTTTTAGTAAACAATTGAGATGAATCTATTTTACTAATACAGCCTAATAAAATACGTTTTTCTACTAACGTTAAAGAATATGAACTTTCGATTATGCTATTACCCTTAACTACTACTAATTTAGCTAGATCATCATTCATTACTATTTTCCAAGCGTACTTAAATTTAAAACAAGTATTTTAAGTGACTAAATTAAAAACATCAAATTAGTCACATACACCATTTTTGTAGTCACTTGTATTTTTACTGGAATTATATGATCTTAAAAATTCATATTATCTATGCTCACACTAAAGTAACTAACTTTAAAAAAAACGAGTAGTTACTTAACGTAGAATCAGTAGTTACTTAACGTAGAATCAGTAGTTACTTAACGTAGAATCAGTAGTTACTTAACGTAGAATCAGTAGTTACATCGATGATTATCTCATTGTTTTTAAATGTTTTTTTGGGTGCTAAAAATCAAAAAAAACAAAAAAACAAAAAAAATCAAAAAAACGTTTTTTTTATTTAAAAATAACTTTTCGCAAGATTCGCTTAAACGATCTAAAAACGCTGTTTAACGCGCAACCTCGTAAATTTTTTATCTATGCAAATCATTTTCAATTTAATTTTTAAAATTATTAATTTATGGATGCAACTTATTGAGTTGGCTGATTTTATTTAATGTCATCGATTCACAGTTTAAACACGCCGTTTGCTGCACGACCTTTAATTTAGCAAGAGCTAGGATGCTGTAATAATTGATTTTTGCTATATACAGCAACGCAAACAACCCAGCAATTTTGAGGTGTATAGGTAGGAAATCACCACCTGAATTGTGAAAGTAATTGGTACTAAAAAACTGCAAAACTATTTTTTCTGAGCTGTAGACCCATTTCGGACTAGCATTCATCGCAGCTATACTTGTCTGTCTGATTCGCCATCTTTATTTTTCGCAGTGTCATTTCTAGTGTTAACAGTGTCAAAAGACGCGTTTGGCACTTGGCTGTTATTGTTATTCGTAGCCGGAGTAGCATTGCTGTTTGGGCGAATGGGTGTTGCAGGTTTGGGTGTTGCAGCAGCTGGCGCTTTTAAATTTGTTTTGATGTAATGCAGAAGTTCTTTTGGTCCTAACGTTTTGACATGCGCTTGCTGCTGTTGGGTGAGCTTTTTAACTGGTGTAGTGGGTTTTTGAATAGCGGCTGGTTTTGGTGCAACTTGATTAGTATTGACAGGTGCAGCTGCAACACCTTGTTCTGCGTTAGTTTCGTCATAATCGCCATACGCGCTTTCAGCATCCATCGCTTGCCATATTGCAGCGTCTATCATTCTAAGCAATTCCAATTTGTCATTTGAGTTGGTAATTTCATTTATTCTCATAACGAGATTCTCCTTTTCTTTGTATTTAGTCCAAGTCACGCCATTTTCGGTTGTCCATTTTGTCATTTGAAAACAAACTCGTAGCCTACTAACTACATCGGAGTACAAAAAATGACAGCACAATGGGTAAATGAATTAAACAACTTCAGCGGCACAGAGCGTTACTATCGTATTACACCTGATACAGTAATAACGGATGGAGCAAAGTTCGTTGCTGACAAAGGTGGCGCTTATTGGCTTATGACTGCTATCGCAAGCTACTTGCCGGAGTTTACGCAAAAGGAAACTTTCATCGTTGCTAATTTAACTGTTTCGCGCTCTGAAAGTTCGTGCACTGCTTTGCTGAAATTAGATGATGGGAACGACAACATCCTTGCTGAGCAATTTATTGAATACACGGATTTTGAACTAGATGTGATAAAACTTTACGCGTGTTACACAGGTGACATGTGGGTGATTATGTTGCCGCGTGAATATTGATTTACGCAGATAAAAAAAGAGCTAACGCCAATAATAACGTTAGCTCTAGCTATTTAAAACTCAATTAAGATTTAACAATACGGCTTTACTCACAGCCGTAATTGCATCATCCAGCTCGCCAGCTTCAACTGCTTTTTTGATTACTTCAAGCGTTGGCAAAATGGCTGCTTCATTTTCAAGCTCAATGCTGTTTTTTCCTTTGCCCAATTCAATAATACGTGCGCCATAACGCACAACCAAATTCAATTTGCCTGCTTCGTTTTTCCACCACCAAGCGCGAATACGTTTTGGTACTTGCTTGTACTCATTTGTACCTGTTTCAGCATTAACGATATTTTTGAATTTGGTCGGACTATAAATTGAGCCATTTGCCTGCGCCTTCGCCAGCTCCATTTGTTCATCAATTTTTTTGATTAATTTTTGTCTGCGCTGCAATACGGGGGAGGTTTTGTTGTCGCGCGTAGCTGCGACAAGCTTGAGCGTATTTAATAATGATGTTGCCATGTTGTGTACTCCGATCTAAGTTAATGTGACATAACTTTAGTTTCAGAGGCGTTGGTTGGACAACCGGAAAAGGCTCAATCTCAATCAAAATCATTCTATTTTTATTTGTTTTTGATAAATACAAGCATGAACACACAAGATAAATTAATTAAAAAATGGGCTACTGATATAGGCAGCAATGCAAAGCGCATATTTGCTGATAATATTGAGTTAGTCCACGCAACACGTATTGCGACCAATATACTCAAACATGATGCTAAATTACTTGAACAAAACCAAGTTCACACGTTGCAAACGTTTCTACAAGCAGCACAAGGCAAAGACCGCAATAAAATCACACAGGGTCAATGCTTTAAAATTATGAATATTGGCACACAGATCAATCGGAAGTTATTTAAAAAAGTAAAAGCTCACAAATGAGCGCTTTATTTGATGTTTTGACTAAATAAATGTAAGCAACAAAAAAACAGAGATAAGCAACTCTTTAACAGTGCAAAAACGCGGGTTGTAATATGACGGCTAATGACCCCGCACTCGCTACAACATACGCTGTAAAGTAGTTGTAGCACATGAGTGAATGCTGCTGGATTTCTCACCAAGTACATTTTCTACGGAAGTTGAGTTTAAGGTTTTAATACGATCGTCCTTAATAAAATCCATTTACAGTCGTGTCTTGTTTTCAAGTGATAAACTGAATCCATGCACGAAAAGCGACAGGTATGTCTCGCATTTTTTTTATGGAATGCCCGACATAGCTGTCGTTTGATTCCAAAATCAGTATTAAGATCAAAAGCAAAAGCAAAATCATAAAATTCAATATTAAAAAAATAATATTTCAAATTAATTCATATAAAAACAATTATCCAATTGATTCAGATGGAGAAAGATTAAATCTGAAATGGATTGAGCCATAAGTGCTTTAGAAGGAAAATGGTGATGAGCGAAAGCGAAGAACGAGTGAACTGAAAGTTCGCTCATAAGTATAAAGAGAATTTGATTTTAGTTAATTTCCAAATTGAAGAGTGAACTACGTTCACTCATGCTTCGCTTACGCTCGCATAGTTTTTCTTTTTTCTCTTATGGATAAAAGCAAAA
>CAJBJW010000314.1 GCA_903953455.1 uncultured Pseudomonadota bacterium
CTGTTTAATGGATCGCGAAGAAGATATTATCCCTTTAAGCCTATATTTTTTTGATGTCATTGCAGAAAAAAATGGGGGTAAAGCACCTACTTTTAGCAAAGAATGTATTGACGTTTTACAAAATTATGATTGGCCGGGAAACATCCGTGAATTGAAGAATATCTGTGAGCGTTTTAGCGTATTATTTGCTGGACTGGTAATTGAGCCTGATCACCTACCTGCTGAATTCAAAACAAATATCCACAAACCTAAACTCAAGCATTTTACGCTACCTGAAACAGGTATTAAATTAGATAATTTAGAAGCGAATCTCATTTATCAAGCTCTTGAGCGTACGCAAGGCAATATTTCTAAGTCAGCAAAATTACTGAGTATTTCAAGAAATACACTGTCTTACCGTATTCAGAAATACGGACTTTCTACAGATTTTTAAACTAATAATCGATTGATTCACAAAGTATGTGAAGCTAAAAAATGCAGTTTATGTCAGTTGCGAATAGTCATAAAAAAATGGTAAAAGTAATACAAAATTCCACGCTAAATAATTTGATTTGTATTTGTGCTACTAAAAACCGCAACAACCAATCCCAATTTGGCGTTTAATGTTCTTTACGCTATCTAATAATAAAGCCATGAATTCAACTCATTGGCAATATTTACATAAGCTAGAACATTAAACTCCCAATGTTACATTAATTCATATTTCAGTTACTGTTTAACGGCATTAGTCATACCTGAAACGGTTTCAGTTTCGAAACGACCCATGTACGCATTTTTATTGGTTGTGATTTGAACTTGACCAACAAACGAACCTAAATCTAAGTTAATGTCTGCACTGCAGTCATTTTTCACAATGAATGTGCCGCCTGTTGGAAATAGTGGAGTTTGAAATGTAACAAATTCACAAGCACTTGTTGCAGGATTGACAACGCCTTTGGCATCGACAATTAACTTACATTTCCCAACATGACTTTCTTTATCTCCAAATGGAGTGACAAAAGCCGATTGGTATGCGATCCAAGTACCTTTCGCGTCAGCTTGTTTACATGCTGCACTTGCTTGCTGGATAGATAAAACTAAAATTGCAAAAGTAATAAGTTTTTTCATGATAAATTTTTGTATAACCTAAAATTGAGTTTTTGAAATCCCCGTTTGGGAATGATTAAAATTTCGTAACAAATAAATGGATGATTAATTGCCTCCTCATCGGCTTTATATTATTTAAGGTAGTTTTGAAAGGGCTTTAAGGGTTCAGAGGTCAAACCTTCTTTACCCACAGCAGGTATGAATAAATAGTTATCTTCCATAAGACCGCCACTAGAAGATTGTGTGTGACCATTTGGAACTTTTAATGCTGGATGGTCAAAAGGGGCTTTTTCCCAACGCACTCTTTCGTCAGTGAGTGTTTTTAAGAAAGCAACTAACGCATCTTTGTCTTCTTGTGTGAAATTTAATTCAAACACTAATGTCGCCGCATGACGGCGGTTTTGAACATTGCCACCACGATTGTAAAAATCAACGACTTCTTCGAGTGACTTCATACTCCCGTTATGCATATAAGGGCCTGTTAATTCGACATTTCGTAACGTTGGAATTTTAAATGCGCCTACGGTTAACGTTGACATACGGCCTTCATCCCAACCTGACGATTCTTGTTTGACAATCTGCGCTTTAGGAACAAACGCATCAGATTTCGAGGTTGCGCAACCTGCTGACGTGGCTGGAATGGTTTTTAATTCGCTTTTTTTGTAGTCCAATGTAAAAGGCTGGACAAAAGCACAAGGTGAAACCATAAAACGATCCACAAACTTTTTAGGATTCAAACCGATTGAATTGACATATTGCATCGAATAAGACAATGGATTTCCCCAAGGGTCTGTCCCACCTAAACCTATATCAAATTCATCGGGTGTCACACTGGTATTAAAAAAACCATTATCAATCAATGTCGCATCGACTTCTGTATTGCTGTTAGAAGGCACAAAACCAATGCGATCTACATACGCACTGCCCACTTTTTTATAGACATTAGGCGTATAAATTTCACGATTCGATGCCGCTGTAAAAGTCGCACTATCATGACAAAAATCACAATGGGCATTAGAAAAATTTTCTAACCCTTTTTGTTCTTGTGGCGTAAAACTGGGGGGGAAAATCATTGTGTCATTATCTGCCGCTTCCATTTCAGCTAAGGCTAAATCTAATTTACTTTGATTTGATACCAAGGTAGATTCATACATTTGAATCGCTAACCCAAAGAAAAACGAAAAATTGGCTTCTATTTGAGCATAATTTTTGCCACTGTCTTGCACCGCGCCTTTGCCTGACCAATAAATCGGATTAAATGCTTTTTTGATTAACGCTTCATAAGTACTTGTCAACCCCAATCCTGATGAATCGCGTAACGTTGCCAATACACTATCTGTTGGGTGAACTTCTTGGCTCGCTAACGGTTTTTGCGCTAACAATTTTTTTGCAATATCTTTAAAAGTACGACCACCACACGACATTTCAATCATATCGGTTGGCGGACCAACGGCTTGTGAAGCCAATGACGCATTCACTAAATTTAACTTTTGACTAACGGGTTTGCTATTTTGGTTTTTTGCTACCCAAATTTTTGCTGCAACATCTCTAGGACCAAAATGTGACACACCGTTAAATTCATTATTTGCGCGACCGTCCCAAAAATTTCGGTGATTGAAAATCGCATTGATAACAGTTGGCGTATTGCGTGTTGTGGTTTGTCTCGTTTCAGCATTGCCAATGTGATGAATTGGGTCATTCAATGGACTACATACATCTTCCTCTAATCGATTAACATCAATTGCCGTAAAAATTTGCTGATAAACCCCTGCTGAACCCACTACGTCATCCGTCATAAAAGACAGTGTTGAACGATAATCAGGATCATCAAATTTAAAAAACGGAAAATCCGTAGCTTTCAACTCGTAATTAACGCCACCTTTGTTACCCAATAAATTAAATGTTTTTGATGATGTATCACCGAGATGCAACGTACCCGGATTTAATTGATTAGTTGTTCGACTATCTGCACCCGCATGAAAGTGACAGCTTGCACATGCCACGCCATTACTACCTACATTACTGTCCCAAAACAAGGCTTTACCTAATTGGATTGCCGTGGTTTTATCCACAATAATCGGCGATTTTCCATCTAATAAACCTGGGGTTGTTGGAATATTGTACTTCTTTAAGTTTTTATCAAGCATCGACTGATAAGACAAAGCATGAGCTAAAACCAATTCAGAGGCACTCCAACCGCTTAGCAAAATGAAAACACAAAACCTTAAAGACATAAAACTGACCAACTTGATATTAAAATAAAATAACTCGATGCCCATGAAAAAGCATCGAGTCATCAGAAAACAATTATTTAACTGTAATGGTTATATCCATATTATTTGGAGTTGTCCAAACAGCAGGCGCAACACAAGCAGCTTCTGTTGTTTTAGTTGTGTCTGAACAAGCAGCTTTAGATGTCGCTGCTTTTGAACCCGTATCAGGTTTCAGCCCGCCAACAACAATTTGATAAATACCTCCTTTAGCCGCTGTGAAACTTGTCGTGAGTATTCCTGACGTACTTGGTTTCCAAGTAGCAGGACTGACACAATCCGCCTGCTTTGTCTTTGTTGAATCTGAACAACTCGCTCGATCTTCTAGCCCATTAGATGCACCTAAAATATTGTAACCCATAGGTAAATAAGGACCCATGAATGATGTTTCTGTCGTAGCGGGTTTTAACATACCCGTTGCGCTATCAACAGCAAATCTATCTCCTAAACCTTTTGCATCATATGCACTAGTGACATATTCCAGAATGATATTACCAACTGATTCACCCGCTGCCACTTTCTGACCGTTAAGCGCGGAAGCAGTATCTGCTTTTGCATTAGACACGTTGACACTTTCAGTTTGCTTATAAAAATGGTCATGTATCCAGTAGTTTCTAGCATCCGTAACCGGGAATTTTGTCATGCGATTCCATACAGTTAAACCAGGGTGAAAACCCGTTGATGTTCCACCGTTAGGTGTTACTGAATCTAAAGTGATAGTAACCGTTTTGCCTTTGAGAACATTGAGGAATAACCATTTACTATTGTGCGTCCAGCCTTTGTATGCCATAGAGGGACTTACCCAACCCGTTGTTGGAACATTGGTTAAGCGAAGAACAGGTGGATTTGGTGTTTTTTCTGTGTCAAGCACTAAAGCAGGTATAAAAGTTGTCGCTGCGTATGCTTCAAACGATAATGAAACAAGCATTAAAGGAACAGTAACCGCTAATTTTTTATAAAATTTCATAATAACTTCCAAATATAAAAGAAATAAACAGCTCAAATAATAAGTATTCACTTAAAAATATGCTGTTTGCATCGTATATGTAGCCAAATATATACCACTTTATTTATTTCTATATTTATTAGATAGTTAACATCAAAAAAAAAGTCAAAATTGCTCTTAGACATTATCCAATTACGTGATATGACACACTTTACTTTTATCCATGTGTGATATGCCGCACTTTTATTTTAGCGATGGTTGTCGTTACAAAAAATTTCAATATCCGCATTAAAAATGCATTTTTTGAACAATATAATCAACCATGGTCAAATTGCATCGGATTCACTTATGGCTTTACGACGTCTTTTGCTTATGATGCATATCCCCCATTTTTTTGCGAAAAGTGTGGCATATGCTGTAATTGTTCTCTGTGTTATGCTGAAGAAATAAGGTGAAATTCACTTAAAAACATTGATTTAAATAATATATTTACTAATGGCCTAATCTATGCAATAAAAAAAGGTAATTTTAAATTTTCATTAACGATAAATGCGTTAATCC
>CAJBJW010000315.1 GCA_903953455.1 uncultured Pseudomonadota bacterium
AGTAACGCCGCTTGCCAGCCAACAAAAGACGTTTTTAGCGTTTGACCAAATTGCTCATAAAGTGCGGCCGTCTGCGCTTCATCGCCGAGTCGCTCACCGTAAGGCGGATTACACACAAGCAAGCCTTTCTCCCAGCTTTCGGGCGGCTTTGCATCAGCAATATCACGACGCTCAATATGAATTTTGCCTTGAAATCCTGCATTCGCCACATGCGCTAGCGCGGTATTTACCGTGTTTTTATTTTTATCAAATCCCACCATCATCGGCAATTTTTTCATGCCAACGATTTTTCGCCACTGCGCATCTTGGCGAAGAGTCTGCCAACATAATGTGTCATGTTTTTTCCAGCCCATAAAGCCAAAATACTCACGCCCAAGTCCCGGTGCACAATCTGCGGCAATCATCGCGCCTTCGAGAAGCAGCGTCCCCGACCCGCACATGGGATCAAGCAGTGATTTTCCCTCTGCAGACAATTTATCCCAACCACAACGCAGAAGAATTGCCGCCGCGAGATTTTCTTTCATAGGTGCTTCAATACTGACATCCCGATAACCGCGTTTATGTAAACTCTCACCCGATAAATCTAAACTGAGTTGGGCATTTTCACCATTTAAATGCACATTTAAACGAATATTGGGACGCTCGGTATCAATGCTTGGACGAACACCAAATTTCGCCCGCATTTGATCAACAATGGCATCTTTGACTTTTAACGCGCCAAAATGACTATTCACAATCACCGTCGAATTTTTTGCACTAAACGTGACCGCAAAACTGTCCTCTGCATTGATATGCTCAAACCAGTTAATGGCTTGTATAGCTGCATATAAATCATGCTGCGTTTTGACTTCAAATTGACTGAGTACCAATAGGACGCGATTAGCAACGCGCGACCACAAACAAACACGATATGCCATCTCTAAATCGCCCGAAAAAGCAACGCCTGCCGTGGTAGCTTTAAATTGCGTCACGCCTAGCGACACTAATTCATTCGTTAAAATACCTTCCAGCGCTTTAGGCGTGGTTGCGAAAAATTCATGCGTCATATCGTTTCTTTTTTAGGTGAGAGTGAGATAAGAAAAAGGGATAACACTGCAAAATGAATGTTATCCCCATGTTAACTGCTGATGAAAATTTAGAATGTGATGACGCTATCGCCTTTACTCACCAGTACGACATCTGCGTGACGTGCTGCAAAAATACCTACCATGACAACGCCGGTAATATTATTAATTAACGCTTCTAATTTAAGGGGGTCAAGAATACTGAGATTGTGAACATCTAAAATCACATTGTGGTTATCAGTGATGCAACCTTCACGATAAATGGGTTGTCCGCCTAATTTGACAAGCTCACGTGCCACGTAACTTCTCGCCATCGGCACCACTTCAACAGGGAGTGGGAATTTACCAAGTACATCAACACACTTTGATTCGTCAGCAATACAGACAAATTTGCGACTGGCTGCAGCGATAATTTTCTCACGCGTCAACGCCGCGCCACCGCCCTTAATTAATTGTTTATGCGGATTGACTTCATCTGCGCCATCAACATAAATATCCAGTGTACCGACATCATTTAAATCTAAAACGCGAATACCTAAGTTTTTTAAACGTTGTGTACTTGCTTCCGAACTAGACACCGCGCCTTCAATATCGTCTTTAAAATCAGCGAGGCAATCAATGAAATGATTCACCGTTGAACCTGTTCCGACACCAATAATGCTGATATTTTTAATATAGGGCAACGCGGCCTCAGCGACTTTACGTTTTAATTCGTCTTGTGTCATGGTCGATTTTTCTCCTTGGAATAAAAAAGTGAAAAGGCAAAGCAAAAACCACTTTGCGCTCCCGTGATAATACCGCATCACGGCTATTTTCGCGTGTCTTTTTTTGCTAAACGGCTAAATCGTTCACGCTTAAAATAGCGAGTAAAATCGATACAATAATACCGGCAATCATAATGCCGAGCGTAATAATCAACGCTGGCTCAAGTAACGCTAGCATACGAGTAATCGATACGCGTAATTGTTTGTCATAAATGGTGGCAATTCGCAGCAACATTTCTTCTAAATGCCCGGTTTCTTCGCCCATTTTAATCATTTGCATGGCCATTTTGGGGAAAATAGATTTTTGCTCAAGCGCATCAAAAAGGGTTTTACCTTGCTTGATTTGCTCACCTGTATCATCGAGCGCGTCAGCAATATGTAAATTATCCACGGTTTCACGCACAATCATAAAGGCAGATAAAATCGATACGCCATTTCCCAGCAACGTGCCAAGTGTGCGCGTTACATTGGCGATTTCTTTATTTAAAATCATCTCGCCAACGAGCGGTAATTTTAACCAGCGTTCATCCCAAATACGTTTTGTGTCTTTACTGCCAAGTTGCGAATTAAAATACCCCATAATTCCTAAAATACTGCCAATCACCGCCCACCAGTATTGCTGTAGCCAATTTGCCAAGCCAACCACAATTTGTGTAGAAAGCGGCAAGGCTTTGCCCGCACTCGCAAACATTTCGCTAAATTGCGGCACCACAAACGTCAACATAATAAATAGGGATGCCAGCGACATCACCAGCAAAATCGTTGGATAAATTAACGCGGTGCTTACCGTGTCTTTTAACTCTTGCGAACTCTCTAAATATAAGGCGAGGCGATTGAGGACTTCACCTAAATTACCGCCCGCTTCACCCGCACGAATCATGTTTAAATAAAATTTACTAAATACGCCTGATTGCTGCTCAAGCGCGTCAGCGAGCGATACCCCACTTTTCACTTTTTCAAGAACGCGACCAATGAGTTTGGTTAAATTTTCGTTATCGCTTGCCAAGTCCATCAGCACAAACAAGGAGCGATCGAGTGGTAAGCCTGATTCAAGTAATGTCGCTAGTTCACCAGTAAAAAGAACAATATGTTTATTCGATAATTTGCCGCGTTGCCCACTTAGCTGAAAACCTAAAAAAGTCTGGCTTGTTGCGGGCTTGACGCGCAGTGGAATATAACCCTCTTGTTGAAGTTGCTCAACACAACTTATTTCATCGATGGCTTCCTGCTCACCTTCGACGGTTTCGCCCGCACTATTCACCGCTTGATAAAAAAATAAGGTCACGCTTTAATTCTCCGCTGTGACGCGCATCACTTCTTCGAGTGTGGTGACGCCTTGCAATACTTTCTGCAACCCATTTTCATAAAGCGTTATCATGCCCTCTTCTTTGGCAAGATTTTCAATCACCCCCGCAGAGGCGTGGCTCATGATTAATTTACGAATAGGATCGCTCATGGGCAAAAACTCAATAATGGCAAGACGGCCGCGATACCCCAGTCCACCACAGGCAGCGCATCCCACCGTTTTAAACAACGTAATAGCCCCTTCTGGCTGAAAACGACGCAAACGCATTTTGTCAATGAGCGTATCTGAGGCGATATAAGCCTGTTTACATTGCACACACAGTTGACGCACGAGTCGCTGCGCTAAAATGCCATTCACCGTGGATGTGAGCAAATATTCTTCAAGCCCCATATCAAGTAGACGTGTCACGCCCCCCGCCGCGTCATTGGTATGAAGTGTCGACAGCACCAAATGCCCCGTCAACGCAGAT
>CAJBJW010000316.1 GCA_903953455.1 uncultured Pseudomonadota bacterium
CGCCGTTATTGACAATTTCAAGCGCTAAGTCTTTGTTGCTTGCGGGATAGACACGATCAAGTCCCGTGCCTACAACGGCTATGGTATAGCCACCCGCACTCAGTGCCCCTTGATGCCCAGTTGAATCTATACCTAGTGCTAGGCCGCTGGTAATGACAAAACCAAATTTACTTAATTCAAATGCGAAGTCAAATGCGGCTTTATTGCCAAGCGCAGAAGGATTTCGACTGCCTACGACAGCAATTTGAGGATAAGCGAGTAATTTGGGATTGCCGCGAATAAATAAGAGTGGCGGAGGATCATAAATCTCTTTGAGCGCTTCTGGATAAAGCGGATTCGAGATTTTGAGTACCTCATTATTGTCATGGGCGAGCCATTGCAAATCATAGTCCACCGTTTGCCAATTAAACGAGGTGATACGCTCAATTAAGGCTTTTTTAACCCCCCATGCATGTAACGTCGCTTCACTTGCGCTAAAAATGTCTTCTGGCGTGTGCTCTTCAATTAACGAAAGAAAAGTTTTACAGCCAATTCCTTCAACGCGAAGTAGTGCAAGCCAATATTTTATGTCTGCATCTTGGCTGTTTAGTTGCATGGGTGTTTTAAACAATAGAGTGAATGTGAAAAAAAGTTTTTCATACGGCTAATTTCAAAGTTGTGCTGAATTCAGATAGAATTAAATTTATTTAATCATTTCTAATTATTATAGTGGAGAGTTCATTGAGTATTCTAACTATTCTCGAATTTCCGGATGAGCGGTTGCGAAAAAAAGCCCTGCCGGTAAAAAACGTGGATAACACAGTCAGTAAGTTAATAGACGATATGTTTGAAACCATGTATGACGCTGGAGGCATTGGCCTTGCTGCGACGCAAGTGGATGCGCATTTGCAAATTTTGGTGATGGATACCAGTGAAGATAAAAACGATCCGCTGTGTTTTATCAATCCTGAAATTCTCACTCAAGAAGGCGAATTTGAATACAAGGAAGGCTGTCTATCAGTGCCGAATTTTTATGAAAAGGTAACGCGCCCAGGGCAAATTACGGTTAAAGCTCTAAATCGTGAGGGTATCGAATTTGAAATGCAAGCCAATGACTTACTGGCGACCTGTATTCAGCACGAAATGGATCATTTAGACGGTAAATTATTTATTGATCACCTTTCTGCACTCAAGCGTCAACGTATTAAAGCGAAATTAGAGAAAATACATCGATTGGAAGGGAAATAGATGAGAATTATTTTTGCTGGTACACCGCAGTTTGCGGTGCCCAGTTTGCAGCGTTTGATTGATTTAAATCATGATGTTTGCGCGGTTTACACGCAACCCGATCGCCCAGCAGGACGCGGGCAACAATTGCAATTGAGTCCCGTAAAAACATTAGCGCTCGCGCACACGATTCCGGTTTTTCAGCCATTGAGTTTGAAAAATGAAGAAGATTTGCATGTTCTACAGCAGTTGAATGCAGATTTAATGGTCGTTGTGGCGTATGGCATGATGTTGCCACAATCAGTGCTTGATGCACCACGTTTTGGTTGTATCAATGGGCATGGGTCACTTTTGCCACGCTGGCGCGGCGCTGCACCAATTCAACGCGCAGTCATTGAAGGCGATGCGCAAACAGGGGTAACCATTATGCAAATTGTGAAAAAACTCGATGCGGGCGATATGCTCCATAAAGAAGTTTACACAATTAAATCAACGGACACCTCAGCGGACGTTCATGATGTCCTTTCTGTGTTGAGTGCGGAGGGTCTTGAAAAAGTGCTGCCTCAAATTGAAAACGGGACATTGACAATCGAGCCGCAAGATGAAACGCTCGTAACCTATGCGCAAAAACTCACAAAAGAAGAATCGCGTCTAGATTGGACGCAAAATGCGGATGTGCTAGTACGCAAAATTCATGGGCTTAATCCATGGCCAGTGGCACATACGCTCTACAATGGTAATACGATGAAAATCTGGCAAGCGGAAGTGCTAAACGAAACGCACACGCTTCAAGCCGGTCAGGTTCGCGCCACGCATAAAACCTTTGATGTCGCCACGGGGCAAGGTTTTGTGCGTATTCATGAATTGCAACTTCCTAATGGTAAGCGTATGAGTGCCAGTGCGTTTCTTGCGGCGCATGAGGTGAATGGATGGGTGTTGTAAATTGTATTTGATGTCAACTTAGCGCATTGATTAGGGCGTTCAATTATAATCAATCCCTATTTTTCGCAAATTAAACTTGCACCCCCTTTATTTGTAACCCTAATGAAAATAAATACTCGACTCGTTGCTGCTCGAACCCTTGTGCGCGTTTTAGAAAACGGGCAATCTCTCACTACCGCGCTTGAGCATACGCTTGCTAGCGTTGAGAATCCGCAAGATAAAGCTTTTGTACAAGCCGTTTGTTTTGGCGTTTGTCGTTACTATCATCGTTTGCAATTTATGTTGATACAGTTGCTTGATAAGCCTATGAAAGACAGTGAAATTTACGCTCTGGCGCTGGTGGGTTTATATCAACTGGCTTTTATGCGTGTTAAAGAACACGCAGCGGTGTCTGAAACTGTGTTTGCCACGCAAAAGAAATCATGGGCAAAATCCTTAATTAATGCCATTTTGCGCCGTTATTTGCGCGAAAAAGACGCGATTGAACTCAGTATTAACGACAATCCTGTCGCACTGCATAGCCATCCAAAATGGTTAATTTCCCGAATTGAAGCTGATTGGGGGCAAGACGTTGCTGCACAGATTTTTCAAGCCAATAATGATGCACCTCCGATGATGTTGCGTGTGAATAACTTGAAAAACACGCGCGAGGATTATTTAGCACAATTAGCCGCATTCGATATTGAAGCACAAGCCGTTGATGCGCATCCTTGCGCTATCCATTTACTCAAACCCATTGGTGTGGGGGCGTTGCCCCATTTTGCACAAGGGGCGGTTTCTGTGCAAGATACGGCGGCGCAATTTGCTGCTGGTCTGCTTTCAATTGAAACAGGACATCGCGTCCTTGATTTATGTGCCGCGCCCGCTGGCAAAACAGCGCACATTTTAGAATCTCAACCCGATGTGCAGTGCGTGGCTGTCGATATTGATGCACTGCGAATGCAACGTGTCGAAACGAATTTAGCGAGGCTGAATTTATCGGCAACACTCATTGTGGGTGATGCGACAGAACCTAAAACATGGTGGGATGGCGTTTTGTTTGATCGTATTCTAGTCGACGCACCTTGCTCGGCTATAGGCGTGATTCGGCGTCACCCTGATATTAAACTCTTGCGCCGTGAAACGGATTTATCTGCCTTACCAGATTTACAGCATGCGATTTTAAACGCCGCTTGGACAATGCTTGAGAAAGGAGGTCTACTTGTTTATGCCACGTGTTCTATTTTAAAAGCAGAAAATGAACATCAAATAGCGCGTTTTTTAAGTGAAAACGCGGACGCAAAAGAAATTCCATTTCATCTAGATGACAATCCCGCTAAACACGGCTGGCAAATTTTAACTGGCACACAGAACTGTGATGGTTTTTATTACGCTCGATTGCGAAAATTATAACGACGGCACGTTAATTGCTATAAATTTCATAATATTTGCGCGTTGTTTGGCGCATTTTTCATTGTACCGATATTTTGCATCGTTTTTTTAATAGAGATAGTTCATGAGTAAATCAAATTTTGACACGTTTTTGAAACAAGCTAGAAATCAAGAAATGGATATTATGGCATTGCTTTCAACGGGTGAGTCATTGACACCGGCAGAGCAAATTGACTTATATGAAGTATGGCTTGCGCATAATGATACGCCAATCAACTATGCGGCTTATTTTAATTTGGCGGTAGTGCTAGATCAGCAAAAATTACATGAAAAAGCAGAGCAGGCCTACCGTGACTCTATCGCCGTTCATCCCGATTTTTTGCAAGGTCAATTTAATTTAGGGGCGTTGTTTGAGCGTCAAAATCGTATTGAAGACGCGCTGAATCAATGGCGCAGTATTATTGCAAATTATGAATATACGGCGATTTCTGATGAAGACAAAAAGATTTATATTTTAGCACTAAACAGTTTAGGTCGCGTGCTTGAAACAGAGCGTCAATTCAAAGAATCCGAGCAAATGCTCAAACAAAGCTTATTGCTCAGTCCAGATCAGCCCAAAGTGATTTCACATTGGGTGCATTTGCGTCAAAAACAATGTGAATGGCCCGTTTACGAGCCAATTATTGGCGTTTCAAAAGCGGCGATGATTGCTGGAACGTCAGCGCTTGCGATGCTCAGTGCATCTAACAATCCTCAAGAGCAATTGGAAAATTCGCAAAGCTTTGTCAAAGAAAAAGTGGATTTGAATTTACCTAATTTAGTTGAAAATCAAGCGCCTTATCAGCATAAAAAATGGCGTATTGGTTATTTGTCGTCTGATTTTCGCACGCATGCGGTATCGCTGTTGACGGTGGAGTTATTTGAACTTCATAACCGCGACAAATTTGAAATCTACGGCTTTTGCTTTACACCACCAGACGATTCCGCGTTGCGTGAGCGTGTCGTTAATGCGATGGATCACTTTATTTCTGTTTATGAGATGAGTGACGAAGAGGCCGCAAAATGTATTCATGCACATGAAATTGATTTGCTCGTGGATCTGCAAGGCTTAACGTCGGGTGTTCGCCCGAATATTTTGGCTTATCGCCCCGCGCCAGTCCAAGTGACGTATCTAGGTTTTCCCGGTACGACTGCATTGCCTAATATTGATTATGTAATTGGTGATGAATTTTTAATTCCACCCGAATTAGTACC
>CAJBJW010000317.1 GCA_903953455.1 uncultured Pseudomonadota bacterium
CCGTGCAATACCAATTAATTGACGCTGTCCACCTGAAAGTCCACCTCCCGACTCTGTTAACATCATATCGAGTCCACGCGGATGTTGATTCACCAAATGATGTAAATCGAGTGTCTGTAATACTTTTAATATATGTTGATCACTAATCCACGCATCGCCAAGCACCAAATTTTCGCGCAATGAGCCAAAAAATAATTGTGTTTCTTGTCCTAAATAACCAATGTGACGTCGTAGCACTGCTGGATCAATTTGTTTAATATCAATATCATCAAGATAAACCGCACCAGACTCAGGGGCATAAAATCCGGCAATCAAACGCTGTAGTGTCGATTTACCACTGCCTACACGCCCTAATAAGGCTAATTTTTGCCCTGCTTGCAAACTGAGCGAAAGCGTATTGACAACAGGAATTTTCAACTCCCCGGGATAGGCAAATTGTAATTTTTCAGCACGCAGTTGCCCTATCACCGAATTGGGCGATAAATAATTTCGTCCAGCAATTCGATCACGAGGACGTTTAACTAAACCATCAAGCGTTTTAAGTGACATTTTGGCGTGTTGATAACGAACCGCTAATCCCATGACACTGCCAAGAGGGCCAATAACACGTCCAGCCAAAATGACAGACGCAATTAGAGCGCCCTGCGTCATCGTGTTCGCATGAATGAGATATACGCCCCAAACAATCATGGCAACATTCACCATTTGCCCAACGCTTGCCATGCCACCTGTCATAAGATTCGTTAAATTGCGAATTTTTTGATACGTTTCAGTACCGAGCGCATGCGCTTCATCCCAGCGCCCTTGCAGAAAATGTTCCGCATTATTGGCTTTAACCGTTTCTAAATTGACGAGCGATTCGACTAAAACACTTTGGCGCTCTGCTGATTCCTTCATATTCTCAGACATATAGCGACTTAGTGGAATTTGCGCTATCACCCCTAACAGAATAATCACCGGTACGGCGGCGGCGGTGACAAAAGCGAGTGGACCTGAAATTAAAAAAATAATAAATATAAACAAAAAGGCAAAAGGTAAATCGGTCAAGGTGACCATGGTGCTTGACGAAATGAAGTCACGCAACTGATCGAAATCACGCATTGCATTAGTGAATGATCCAACCGATGCGGGGCGATGCTCAAGGCTAATCGTCATCATTTCTCTAAATAAGGTTGAACTAATAGCTAAATCTGCTCTCTTTCCAGCAATATCAATTAATCGCGCCTTCATCCATCGAAGAAAAAACTCCATTAATATTGCCGCAGAGGTGCCAATAGCAAGCGTCCATAATGTATGATAAGCCTCAGTGGGAATAACGCGATCATAGACATTCATCGAGAAAAATACAGACGCGAGTGTCAATAGATTAGCAACAACAGTGGCAAGCATGGATTCAAAATAAAAACCTTTAAATCGCCATAAGGTCCCCCAAAACCAATTCAAAGGTGAAGGCCCCATTGGAACTAGGGTACGCGCATTGCCTTGAATGAGCGGTTTAACCAATAAAATTTCTTCATCCGCTAAATTATCCAGTTCAGAAAACGTCATACGACATTCACCCATGCCTGTTTCAGGCATCAGCAAACGCGCCTCTTTACCATTCTTTGAGAGCAAAACAAACGCTCTTCCATCTTTAAGATTGATAATTGCTGGCAATGCAACGGTTTGCACTTGCGAAGGCTTACTACTAAACCACGTTGCCATAAAGCCATGACGCCGACCAATTTCGGCAATTTCACCTCGATTCACTCGCCCATGTTCATCACAAGCAAAACCGTGAGCCAGCGCAGCAGCGCCAATTTGTCGCTCATGCAACGATGCAAGTAAACTAAAACAAATGACTAACGGATCTTCTTTAACAATAGGTGGTTGCTCGTTGACATCATTTTTTGTCATGTTGCGACTCTCTTTGGATATTTAGATATAAAAGGCGGGGGAAACTGAAACGAATACGTTTTAAACTATCGAGTCCAAGGCATCCATGCTGGTTCACTGATTTGTGGTTGAACTTCCCCTCCACCATAAACACGACTTAATTGCCCTAAGGCACCGGAGAAATGAAAACGCGCAATGCGATAATCATATTCATTACTGACGGTACTACTACGGTAATTAAACTGATCATTTTGAACATTTAACAAATCAAGCAATGAGCGCTTTGCAAGCTCAAACTGTAATTTGTAGCCTGTGACCACATTCCCTGCCATCTCGCTTTGTTTTTTGCCGATTTCGGCACGTTGTTTTGTTGCGTGCAAATCTTCCCAAAAGACTGAAATCTTTTCTCTCAAGACGCGACGCGTATCATCTAACTTGGATTTTGCAGAGAAGAAATCGGCATTAGCCTTGCCAACGGCAGCGTCAATTGAACCACCAGAATAAAGCGGTAAACTTGCTGTCGCCTGCCCCATAAACTCAATAGACCTTGAATCAGAATTATATTGACGATTAACACTGAGGTTAATTTGTGGTTGATATTGGCTTTTGGCTATGTTTAGCGTTGCTTCTGCTGCACTTAGAACCAATTGCGCACTCGTTAAAGCAGGATGTTGTTGCTCGATAATGGTGAAGGCATCATCTAAGCTATTAGGTAAAACGCCTCGAAAATCATCAACCCCTTCAGCGCGTTCAGATAATTGATCAGGCCAAAAACGCTGCAAATGCTTTGCGCTCTGCTTAGCTTCAGCACTACGTGACGTTAACGCAATTTTTGCTCCATCTAAACGAACTTGTGCTTGCGTTAAATCAATTTTACGGCCAGGATCGAGCTCAACAATTTTTTGAATACTATCGTAGAGCGTTTGATGAACCGCTAAATTTTCTTGCGCTAATTTTTGTAATTCTTTAGATTTTGCCCACTGTAGATAGGCTTCTGCTGAAGCAATCACAATTTCATCTTGTGTATTGATTAACAGGCTATCTGCCGATTGTGCTAAATCTTCTGCTTTTTCAATATTGGATTGTATTCTGCCGCCCGCCCAGAGATTCATACTTACTTTTGGCGAGATAATGTCACGAGAGTATTGATTACTCGATTCAAATTGATTAGCTGAAGCGTCTATGCTTACTTGAGGCAAATGCTGAGCAAAAGCACTGTCAATATCGTGTTGTGCTGCCTCAGCATTAAATTTTGCAGAATTGACTGTAGGATATTCAATAACAGCGCGTTGAATAGTTTCAACTAGTGTTTGACCTTGGGCATGATTAACTGCCATCACTAATAGACAAGCAGGGAATAGCGTCTTTGCCTTCATATTTCTCATCGTATATTTTTTATGTGGGCATAAACCTAACTCACTGCATTCACTATAAATTTTTTAGTGAACTAGTCATTAGATTTATTTTCCGTCTATTATTGATTATTCAACAGACGCAAGTCGCACAGAAAAACGCAATGAAAATACATGAAATATCCGTATTACGACAAAGATTAAGCTGATCGTTTTTTAGTGCATCACCCTAATTGCACTAAATTCATTTTAGCAAGAACGGCCACCGCTAAAACGATCTCCCCTAAATTTGTTTGAGTTTGGACTGCAAGCTCATCTAAAGTGACTGTTTGTACTTGTAATACATAGTCAATTTTTTCCACCAACTCCACTTTAGGTAAAATTTGCGTAGCATAATTAAACAACGGATTTTTAATTAAACAACGATATTGATTTAATACGTCATCGTTTAACACTGTCACTCGAGTATTAGGTTGAATTAATGTAGAAGGGTAATGACCAAAACTTAAAAAGGGATCAAGACGATTTGGCGCCACTTGAAATGTAGCCTTTTGCTTAGGACTAGTAGACTTTCGAAGTTTATGTAAATAATTATAAAGCGATTGATATTGCTGATAAACAATACGCCAGTCAAATTGAGTTTTCGCATGCTCTTTTCCCGCCTGACCCATTGTTTGTCGCAGTGTATCGTTTTCAACTAATAGCGTTAACTTTTCAATTAATCTGTGCATAGAAACAGAAATCGTCTGACAACTTAAACCACAGTATATATCGTAACTCAATGTACCGGCTTCATGGCCTTTTGCAAATTGTTCACCTAATGCAGGTGGTGGCATCCACGTGGGAATACGAAAACCATCCACACCATCACGTACCGTATCTTTATAGCCATTCCAATCACTGACGATAACCGGCAATCCCGCCGCCATTGCCTCAATGGGTGTAATACCAAACGTTTCCTGAATATTATCTGAGAGTGACAAAAATATATCCGCACCTGCCCAACTATGACGCGCTAATTCGGGTTCTCTTCCATCTACAAATAGGGCGCGAACATCAGGGCAAAATTGCGTAGCACCTTCAACAAAACTGGCTTTAATGGCATCATTACCAAACCAACCGCATTGCAATAAGGTAATTTTCTTACCCGTTTTCAATGCTACTTCCTGCGCAGCAAGATACATCGCGTGCGGATGCGCCTTTGCATGAAAAGAGAGTCTGCCAACAAACACGAGTACAATTTCATCTTCTGAAATGTTGAGTGCTTTTCTCGCAAGAAGTCGCTCATCAACGGTAAAATCAAAATCACTGCAATGCACGCCTAAAGGTATCACTGGCAGCTGTGGCAGCGTAATCTGAATTGATGACCCAAAACGCCAGCGCAACGCTTCAATCTCAGCATTTAGCAAAATTTTAACCGTCTCGAGTACTGCCGTTGATGTACAAATTAGCGCATCCCAAGGCATAACAGGCGCTGTCAACAATCCTGTTATCGCATCCATTGCACGATGTGACGCGGTAGTATGCGTGACACCAACCAGCGAATACGCTTGATTCCCTGCTCGCAAACGCAATTTTGCAGCCACATCAAGCCCAGGCCCAGGAAGATACAGTGCACCAATTTGTTCTAGCAAATCTAAACGATCAGCTGGAACCCATTGTGCAGAGGCATTTGAATCTATTGACGCAACAACTTGCTTAAAAATAGACGCTGATTTTTGACTTGGCGTGTAAGCATAAATAGCTTCTTCACCACGCCCTGCTACTGCTGCCCTTAAAAAACTATTACCAGCAGCTTGTCTACCCATTAATTTAGGCTCAGACAATAAATATGCATCGGGTTCAAAAAGAATAGCAGCGGTATTTGACACGGTATTTCCTAAGTAAAATGTATATAATTTAAAAACAACAAATGATAATTTTAATGCGTAACGGTTAGGAGCGGTTATTTGTAATATCGTTAGAGTAAAATTCCATTTAAATAAAACGACGTTTTACTTCATTCTGCGAATTTATCGTTTTATCTAATACGATATAGACTAGAATAATGCAAACTCCTAATTCTCTTCAAAACGGTGATTATCATGTCATTTAGAATTTTCAAAACCAGTACACCTTGTTCCACAATCACCACGCTGCCTGATTTAGGCATGGATGAAAAACATATTGAAGCCGATTTCAAGCGCTATTATAGTCACCGTTTAGGTCGCGATGAAAGCTGTCGCTCACCTTATTATGCATACGAGGCTCTCTCTTTAGCGATTAGCGATCGTATCGTCGAGCGCTGGAAACGCACCTATACAACCTATAAAGAAAAAGAATGTCGCCGTGCTTATTATTTATCAATGGAATTCTTAATGGGTCGCGCGTTAAGTAATGCCATGTTGAATTTGGGTATTGATGACATTGTCGCAAAAGCTATGTACGACTTAGGTTTAGATATCGAAGAGCTTGTTGATAGTGAGGCGGATGCAGGTCTTGGAAATGGGGGCTTAGGACGTTTAGCTGCCTGCTTTATTGATAGCTGCGCTACTTTGCAACTACCTGTCACCGGTTATGGCCTGCGTTATGAGTACGGTATGTTTACGCAAGCTATTATTGAGGGTGAGCAAGTAGAAAAGCCTGATCATTGGCTGCGTAATGGTAATGTATGGGAAATTAAACGCTCTGAATATGTTCAACGCGTAAAGTTTGGTGGACATACCCAAACGCATATTGATGAAAAAGGGCATAAACGTGTCAACTGGGTCGACACACACGATGTTCTCGCCATTCCCTACGACACTCCTATTCCAGGCTATCAAAATGGCACTGTAAATACACTTCGTTTGTGGCGAGCAACTGCCACTGAAGAATTTGACTTACAAGAATTTAATGCGGGTGATTACGCTGAATCGGTTGCATCAAAAAATACAGCTGAAAATATCACCATGGTGCTCTATCCTAATGATGCCAATGAAAACGGCAAAGCACTCCGTTTAAAACAACAATATTTACTTGCCTCAGCCAGCCTCCAAGATGTGATTGCAACTTGGGTTGGGCGACATGGAAATAATTTTAAAGATTTTGCCGCAAACAACTGTTTCCAATTAAATGATACTCACCCAAGTATTTCTGTTGCTGAGCTTATGCGATTACTCATCGACATTTATGGATTGTCATGGAAAGAAGCATGGGAAATCACCAGTCATACAATGGCTTATACAAATCACACGTTGCTTCCTGAGGCCCTTGAACGCTGGAGTGTCGATTTATTTAAAGAATTACTTCCTCGCTTGATGGAAATTATTTTTGAAATTAATGCCCATTTTCTCGCTCAAGTATCCGCTCATTGGCCTGGGGAATCAGAAAGACTTTCTCGTATGTCTATTATCGAAGAAGGACATGGACAATACGTGAGAATGGCTTATTTGGCTATTGTTGGCAGTTATTCTGTCAATGGCGTGGCTGAGCTACACTCAAAATTATTGCAACAAGGTTTATTCCGTGATTTTTATGAGCTCTGGCCGACAAAGTTTAATAATAAAACGAACGGTGTCACGCCACGTCGCTGGCTTGCCGCATGTAACCCCGAATTAGCTGAGCTCATTACAGAAACCATTGGCTCGGGTTGGGTGACGGATTTATCGCAATTGCAATTACTCGCTCCTTATGCCGAAGACAAAGCATTTCGTGAGCGCTGGTATCAACTAAAACAACATGCCAAACAAAAATTAATTAATTATAAAAAAATTGAGCATGATGTTGAATTTAACGTGAATGCTATTTTTGATGTACAGGTTAAACGTATCCATGAATATAAACGCCAATTATTAAATTTACTCCACGTTATTCATTTATATGACCGCATTAAACGCGGAGACACGTCAAACTGGGTAGATCGTTGCGTGTTAATTGGCGGTAAAGCAGCGCCGGGATATTACATGGCAAAGCGTATTATTAAGCTTATTAATAATGTGGGGAATGTTATTAACAATGATCCCGACGTAGGCGGTAAATTAAAACTCGTCTTTTTGCCTAATTACCGTGTATCTGCCATGGAAAAAATTTGCCCTGGCGCAGACTTATCTGAGCAAATTTCAACAGCTGGCAAAGAAGCATCCGGTACAGGTAACATGAAATTTATGATGAATGGTGCATTAACTATCGGAACGTTAGATGGTGCAAATATTGAAATACGTGAAGAAGTTGGCGATGAAAATTTCTTTTTATTTGGTTTAACTGAAGAAGAAGTTGAAGCGCTCAATAATAATTATTACCCACAATCGTATATTGATAACGATGAAGATTTGCGTCGCACATTAAATTTACTTGAGTGTGGGCATTTTAACCAATTTGAACCGCATATTTTTGACGACATTATCAATTCACTTAAAAGCAGTAATGATCCATGGAAAACGCTTGCGGATTTCCGGAGTTTTGTTGATGCACAGCGTCGCGTAGATATTGCTTATCAAGACAAAGATCGTTGGACAAAAATGAGCATTCTCAACTGCGCGGCAAGTGGTAAATTCTCTACCGATCGAACAATTACTGAATATAACGATGATATTTGGAAATTACCCGCTATTGCTATCGATAATAACTTCTAATTATGTTTCATATTGTTCTCTTTGAGCCAGAAATTCCGGCAAACACGGGCAATATCATTCGTTTATGTGCCAATGCAGGGATGCAGTTGCACTTAATTAAACCGCTTGGTTTTGATTTGGATGATAAAAAACTGCGGCGTGCTGGCCTAGATTACCATGAATGGGTATCGGTAGAGTTACATGATTCGTATGCGGATTTTTTAGAAAAAAATCAACCGCAACGTGTTTTTGCGCTGACCACAAAGGGCAAAAAAAATTATAGTGACGTTCAATTTGAAGCCGGTGATGTGTTTCTATTTGGCCCTGAAACGCGTGGTTTGCCCGCATCCATGCTTGCGGAAATTGGGGAGAATTGCTTATTTCTTCCCATGCAACCAGAAAGTCGTAGCCTTAATCTTTCAAACACCGTCGCCATTGTGCTTTACGAAGCATGGCGGCAAACTGATTTTTCGGGTTCAATGCGTTAATTTATGTCTCACACGCTGGTTGAAAAAATCAAAAAATGGGGACTAGAACTCGGTTTTCAGCAAGTTGGCATTGCAGACACGCAACTCAATGATGCTGAAGACCATCTTCACCATTGGCTTGATAAAGGATTTCACGGTGAACTCGATTACATGGCAAAGCATGGCTTAAAACGCAGTCGCCCTGCACTTCTCCATCCAAATACCCAAAGCATTATTTCGGTACGCATGGATTATTTGCCCGAACATTCAACTGCCATGAATACGGCACTCAATTCACCCACGTCGGCTTATATTTCGCGCTATGCGCTAGGTCGCGATTATCACAAACTCATGCGTCAGCGTTTACAAAAACTCGCCGATAAAATTCAAGCTGAGATTGGTGAATTTGGTTATCGTGCTTTTGTGGATAGTGCGCCTGTTTTAGAAAAAGCGATTGCACAAAAAGCGGGATTGGGTTGGATTGGTAAACATTCTAATTTAATTAACCGCAAAGCAGGTTCATGGTTTTTTTTAGGGGAAATTTACACCGATTTAGCCCTTGCAACCGATAAACCCGCTACAGCGCATTGTGGTGAATGTAGCGCGTGTTTAACTATCTGTCCAACACAAGCTATTGTTGCACCTTACCAAGTGGATGCACGACGCTGCGTATCGTATCTAACCATCGAGTTGCATGGCGCTATTCCTGTTGAACTGCGTCCATTGATTGGCAATCGTATTTATGGCTGTGATGATTGTCAGCTAATTTGCCCATGGAACCGTTTTGCCAATTTAACTAAAGAACCGGATTTTCATCCACGTCAGCGTTTAAATACACAGCAACTACTTGATGCATTTGGATGGAGTGAAAGTGACTTTTTAACGAGAACTGAAGGCTCTGCTATTCGCCGCATTGGACACGAACGCTGGCTGAGAAATAGTGCTGTCGCGCTTGGAAATGCGCCAAAAAACACTGAAATTTTAAACGCACTGAAAGCACGTTTGACCATCGATTCAGACATGGTACGTGAACATATTCAATGGGCAATTACACAACAACTTCGATAATTTTTGCCCAGTCAAACGAATCCCCAGGATCCGTTTTACGATTAGGAGCAATATCGCTATGCCCAGCAATACGTTGTTTTGATAAATTTGGATACGTACTCAGCAAGACGTCAATCACCTTTTTTAAAGCGTCATATTGCGCTTGTGTGTAATCGATCGTTTCCGTCCCTTCAAGCTCAATACCGATGGAATAGTCATTACAATTTTCACGCCCTTCGTATACTGAAACACCTGCATGCCACGCGCGTTTATGAAATGGCACATACTGAACACACTCGCCATCACGTCGAATAAGCACATGCGCGGATACTTTAAGCGTTGCAATCATTTCAAAATAGGGATGTAGCGCGGGATTAAGTCGATTACAAAATAAATCATCGATATAATTTGCGCCAAACGCATTAGGCGGCAAACTAATACAATGAATGACCATTAACGAAATATCATCTTCACTAGGGCGATCATTAAAATTTGGGGATACAATTCGTGTTACATCACTTAACCAATGGCCTTGAATCTGCATAGAATACTTTTGATTTAGAAAGCGGTAGGGTATTCTAACGCTAATTTAGATATGTTTCGCACCACCTAATAATTAATTATCTCATTTTTCACTTTCATTTTTAACAAAACAACATCATGCAAGAAATTTATCAACCGCAAGACATCGAAAAAAACGTTCAACAAGCCTGGGAAAACACAAAAGTTTTCAACGTGACTGAAAAAGCAGGACAAGAAAAATATTATTGTTTATCGATGTTTCCCTACCCAAGTGGCAAACTGCACATGGGGCACGTTCGCAACTATACCATTGGTGATGTGATTTCACGTTATCAACGTATGCTTGGCAAAAACGTGTTGCAGCCAATGGGATGGGATGCGTTTGGTTTACCTGCCGAAAATGCGGCTATGCAACACAACGTTCATCCTGCTGATTGGACATATAGCAATATTGACTATATGCGTGACCAATTAAAGCGTTTAGGTTTTGCGTATGATTGGGATCGTGAACTGGCTACGTGTGACCCTGATTATTACAAATGGGAACAATGGTTCTTTTTGAAATTACTCGAAAAAGGGTTAGTGTATAAAAAAACAGCACCTGTGAATTGGTGCCCAAATGACATGACCGTATTGGCTAATGAGCAGGTAATTGATGGTTGTTGCTGGCGTTGTGATACCAAAGTTGAACGTAAAGAAATTGCGCAATGGTTTTTAAAAATTACGGCTTACGGTGATGAACTCTTGCAATCACTTGAAACACTCGATGGGTGGCCAGAGCAAGTCAAAACCATGCAAGCCAACTGGATTGGACGCTCTGAAGGCGTTGAAATGGATTTTGCTGTACCAAATGAAAGTCCAGTGCGTATTTATACTACTCGCCCCGATACGCTCATGGGTGTCACCTATTTAGCCGTTGCCGCAGAGCATCCACTCGCGTTAAAAGCGGCTGAAAACAACGCCGCTATTCGCGCGTTCATTGACGACTGCAAAACCATGGAAACCTCTGAAGCAGCGATGGAAACCATGGAAAAACGCGGTATCAATTCCGGTATCACCGCACTGCATCCAATTACTGGTGAATCGGTGCCGGTTTGGATTGCAAATTTCGTTTTGATGAGTTACGGCACGGGCGCTGTTATGTCAGTTCCTGCGCACGATCAACGCGACTTTGAATTTGCGAAAAAATACGGTATTGCGATTAAACAAGTCATTTTTACTAAAGATAGCATCGATGACGATTGCAACGATAAAGCCTTTACACAAAAAGGCATATTAAAAAATTCAGGGAATTTTGATGATTTAAGCTCACAAGAAGCTTTCACAAAAATTGCCGAAACACTCGAAGCACAAAACAAAGGCACCCGCAAAGTCAATTTCCGTTTACGTGACTGGGGCGTATCGCGTCAACGCTACTGGGGTGCACCTATTCCCGTTATTTACTGTGATGATTGTGGCACGGTGCCTGTTCCTGAAAGCGATTTGCCCGTGCAACTGCCCCGCGACGTTGTGCTGGATGGATCACAGTCCCCTCTCGTTGCACACCCCACATTCTCGCACGTTGATTGCCCCAAATGCGGCAAAGCAGCAAAACGCGAAACGGATACGTTTGACACATTCATGGAATCATCATGGTATTTCGCACGTTTTGCGAGTAATAAAGCGAATTCCATGCTGGATGAAAGTGCTAAATATTGGCTGCCTGTCGATTATTATATCGGTGGTATTGAACACGCCATTTTGCATTTACTATACGCGCGCTTTTACACCAAATTATTGCGTGATGAAGGCCTTGTAGCTTGTGATGAACCATTTAAAAAATTACTCACACAAGGCATGGTTCTCATGGATGGCAGTAAAATGTCAAAATCCAAAGGTAATACCGTTGATCCTCAGGCATTAATTGAAAAATACGGTGCAGATACCGTGCGTTTATTTATTATGTTTGCTGCGCCACCTGAGCAATCACTTGAATGGTCTGCAGATGGTGTAGAAGGGGCATCACGCTTTTTGAAACGCTTATGGCGTCAAGTGTTTTTGCATACGCAACAAGTTCAAGGAACGCGTTTTAAAATTCAGGGTGAATTGTCAAAAGAACAACAATCTGTCCGTCGTTTTCTCCATCAAACGATTCAAAAAGTCACTCATGATATGGGTGTCAGAACGATTTTTAACACTGCAATTGCCGCAAATATGGAATTGCTCAATACATTAGCAAAATTTACCGACGAATCCAATAACAGTAAAGCTATTCGACATGAAATTTTAGAAGCTATTGCTATTATGCTTTCACCTATCGTGCCGCATATTTGTGACCAACTCTGGCGCGACTTAGGACATGATAACGCGATTGTTTCTGAATCTTGGTTAAGTATAGATGAAAGTGCATTAGTACAAGATTCGCTAGAGCTGATGGTGCAAGTAAATGGCAAATTACGTGGAAAAATTACTGTCACAGCCAGTGCAACCAATGCAGAAATTGAAACAATTGCATTGAGTGATACTGCAATTTTAAAATTTATTGACGGTCAAACTGTCAAAAAAGTCATTATCGTAGCAGGCAAATTAGTGAACATTGTTGTATAAAAAGTCACCGCAATAACACAAAATAAAAAACCGCTTTATATACATTTACGAGGCGGTTTTTTTGCATAATTTACATGGATATCAATCCAAGTATATTAATCATTTTTCAAGTAATTACTCAATAAGGGAATCTTATCCTATACAGAACGACAGCAAGTATGATAGATTTCACTCAGACATGCAGTGACCTAAATTTACTTAAGCACTAAGTATTTACGTATTGCATGCCCATAAAAAAACTATAACAAGGGCTAAAATCGATATGAACTTAATAAAAAAAACAACAATTGCAGTTTCTCTGATACTTTCTTTAGGGCTATTTTCTTCAACTGCTTCGGCACTTTGTCTAGGCATGGCGTGTATGTATAATCGCATGACGCCAATTGAAGGCATTGACGCAACAACCAATCAAATAAAAATCACCATGAAAATCATTCAAGCGAGACATGATGGAAATAATTTGGAAAATGATGAACTTATCGTTAGCAATATCAAAGAAGCTCTAAAATTAAGTAAAGAAATTAACGCTAATGATAAACTTGACCGTAATCGTAATCGCGCAAATGATTCACTTAAAAGAGCAAGAACTGCTGTACAAGAAGGAAATTTAACACTTGCTACCGAACTTTTGAATGAAGCTGAAAAACGCTTTTCTGACCTTAAAAGCATGATTGATTTAACCCAAGCTGACAGGGTATCTCAACAAACGAATTTACTCAACCGTATTTTAGATACACCAGACACTGCTGCTGGGGCGCGAAAATAAAGCCGTATTTTTATTAGGGCGTTTAAATTCTAAAAACAAAAAAAACAGCGACTTTATATAAAGTCGCTGTTTTTTCTTTTAAACATCATGATGCAACGTTGTTATTTATTTGCGTCAAGTGCTTCTTTTTTTACATTACTGTCGGGTGTCAGATGGAGTTCACCTGTTTTAAGATCAACACTTGCTGTGTTATCCACACCACCACCTTTAGAGGCGTTAGCCAATTTCTTCGCTAAAAGTGTATTCGTAGCCGCTTGACGAACTCCCATGGTTGCCATCATTTTCCCCGATAACCAGGGATTATCCATTGTAAACCTCTCAAGCTCACTTGGGGAACGAATAACCACTAATCGACTATCAACAACTGCTTTTGCATTATCAGTGCGCGGTTTCTCAACATACAATTCAATTTCACCGAAAAATTCATATTGCTCAATCACAGCAATTTCAATTTCTTTCGTTTCGCCTTGTGTGTAAATTTTCACTGATCCATCAAGAACAAGGAACATGCGTCGATCATCTGCACCTTTTTTAAAAATCACCTCATCCGTGGCCACTTCAATAATTGGAAGCTTTGTTTTTAATACATTTTTTTCTGGTCTAGTAAACAATTCCATAATTCAGAGCCTTATAACAAAGCAGTAGTGGTAGCAAGACGCTCACCCATAATTCGCATCATTTTTCCAGAAAATGCAGGATATTCAGCAAAAAATTGCTCAAGTTGCATACGATTTTTAATACATACTAAACGCGTATCACTCAATGTTCTTGCAGAAAAACCACGCGGTGAATTACCATACATTTCAATTTCACCAAAAAAATCATTTCTATTCACAACAGACAGTTCAACTTCTTTTTTATTGTTGACAACGTAAAGTTGCACACTGCCCTCAACGACGATATACATCATTACACCATAACTTCCCTCTTCAAAAATTATGGTGCCTGATTTGAATTTTCTAACAGGTAGCATGATACATTCCTAAAATTTTAATTTTTATTTTCTAATTCTACTCGATTTTACATTTTTTTTAAAAAAAACCAACGAATTAACAATGATGGCATTTACAAATGTTGTTTGTAAATAGGCTTATTTACATAAAAATGATATAAAGTTAACGCTAAAACCGCTACAAAAAATACAATACCCAAACTCAACATTGCAGCGATTGGACTAAGCGACTGCGCCACTGCATAACTGTAAATGCTTAGAGCCAATAACATAGCAACATTTTGAAAAAATCCCTGTATTGCAACTGCATGCCCTGTACCGATATTATTCACACCAATATTTTGCAATGCTGCATTGATAGGGACGATAAACACACCGCCCATGATGCCCGTTAGCAATAAAATTAACTGTGCATATAGCATCACATCTGTAAAACTTAGGCTAATAATCGATAAGGCCATTCCATATGCCGCAAAACCAACACGTGATAAACTTTTGAGTGAAATTAGTTTTGAAACCACACTTGAGCCAATAATAATACCTATCGCAAGAAATAACGTTAATTGTGCAATATCTGACGCCGTATTAAGTTTAAGCACAACTGGTGCCCATCCGACTAATATTACTCGTAGGGTAGCCGCTACTGCCCAAAATAATGCACCACTCAAAATAACAAAACAGGCTAAAGGTTGCATAAAAAAATGCATTATTTGCCTAAAAAATTCAATCAATGAAGGACGAACATCCGTTAAATAATCGCATCGATATTTAGGCAAATAGCACGCAATCAAAGCTGAGAATAGGAACAAACTCACTGCGCCACCGAGCGCTATAGTCGTAGACGCGTCCGCCACCTTTGCACCAATTATCATTCCAAGCAAAATAGCTAAAATGGTCGATCCTTCAATCCAACTATTCGCTTTAACCAAATTATCAGACTCAACTAATTCAGGTAAAATGCCATATTTAGCGGGGCTATAAATCGCCGCCCCCACACCCACAATGCCATAGGCCAATAGTGGTTCAACTTCACATAGTAATAATACACCACCAAAAGCTTTAACGAAATTAGCTAACAATAATACCTGTGATTTCGCAAATCTATCCGCAAGATAACCGCTCCAAGGAGCTAACACAACAAACGCAATTAAAAAGGCACTTTGCAATGCTGGAACATACCATTGAGGATTATCCGGTGAATGTATAACAATGGTAATAATAGTAAATAGAACTGCGTTATCGGCAAAAGCAGATAAAAATTGAGCCATCAGTAAGGCAAAAAACGATTTAGTCATCACGTAGGAAGAAAATCAGTCACTGCTTTTATGAAAGCGTCAGGTTGTTGAACGTGAACCCAGTGCTCTGCATTGGCAACTGTTTGATGTTTCGCTCTCGGAAACAAAGCCTGTGTGCTATTTCGTGGAATATAGTTCGATTTCTCGCCTGAAATAAAAAGCGTATTGCCATAGAAGGGAGGCATATTATCAGTACTTGGGAAGGCAATGATATTATCGCCATTACGCTCAAAAATATCTAAATTAATACGCCACGTATAACTTCCATTTATCAATAATAAATTTTGCAATAAAAATTGCCGGTAATTTAATTCAGGAATAGACTCCGCTAGTTGCAATTCAGCTTGTTTGCGATTCGTGAGGGACGATAAGGGTAAACTTTTTAGCGAATTGATAAGAGGGGCGAAGCTGTGTGTATAGCTAATAGGCGCAATATCGACAACGATTAAATTATCAATATATTCTGGATAATTAAGTGCTAGCCACATGGCAGTTTTACCACCCATGCTATGACCAATCATATTCACTTCAGCTAACGCTTGCTGATCAATAAAACGCATTACGTCTCCAGCCATAACGTTGTAATCCATAAGGCCATGATGCGCAGATGCGCCATGATTTCGGGCATCTAACGCATAAACACAGTAATCCTTACTTAATTTTTCAGCGCACGCACGCCAGTTTCTAACCGAAGCAAAAAAACCATGCAAAATAATAATCGGTCTTTTATGCGTTTCGCCAAATACCTCAAATGCTAAGTCCATCATTCACACTTTTTATAGCATTAAACCGAAAATACCGCCCAGCAAACCACCAAAAACACCCCCCCACACGACAAGCCAACCTAAATGTTCTTGCATAATCGCTTGCACCATTTCTTTCACTAATTGAGGTGTCAATTCGTTTAAGCGTTTATCAATAACGGTTTCGATTTTATCAACTAAATCTGCACTAATTTTTTGTGCATTTAAACCGTGTTGCAGTGCCGTTTTAAATTCGCTTGAATCAACCATTTCAATTAGCGTGACTTTTACTTTTTCAACAAAAGGCTCTTTGAGTGGCGTCAATGCTTCAACACCGCCCATCATCATTAGCATTCCGCCAAATGAAGACTCCAAGATCACCATCACCAAACTATCATAAATTTTATCGTAATCAACGACTGCAAGTAGCGGTTCTAAATTTAAAACTTTTTGACCGCCTTGCTCTTCGTCTTCGATAAATTGTTCAATATTTTCCGCAGTGAAAAATTGTGACATCATGAGTGTTTTAATGGCACTTTTAAATTCTTCAAAACGCTCAGGAATAACACCCGAACCTCGCAAATAAGGCACTTTTTCAAATAGCATGTGAATAGCAAGCCAATTAGTAATCGCTCCCGAAAGTGCAAAAAAACCAATCGAACTAATCAAACTCGACGAACTCACAAAACCAATAAGAATGACGCATAACGCGACCGCATTGGTTGAATAATTTTTATCGTAAATAAGCGTATTAATTTGTTCTTTATACTTCATCATCTAACTCTTCTGCTGATTTACTCGTGAAATAACTCGGTACAATACTAATCAACGTAATCATTAACGTCGCTAAATAAGGCACCGCTTGAACTGCTAAAATAGCAATCCACAGTTTACCATTCATGTTATCAAGGTATTCGAGTTGACTAACTTCGACAATTCCCCATCCAAGCCAAAGTAATAGTAAAATTTCCTGTTGAATAACACGTAAACCAGCAAATAACGCACCATGTGCTTCATATTTTGGCGTACGCATAAACGGCTTACCTGAGGTGAATAAACCTTGAATGGTTCCTAACGCAACCGTATGGGTTAATGCTAAACCTGACAGTGCCGCGCCAAGTGAATGCCAAACCGAACAGGGAACACGCGCTTGATAAAGCCAAAGTCCACGAATGATTTTAAATACAAATAACCCCACTGTTGGCATCAAGAAAACATTAGCCGGTAATTCAGGATGCGCCGCAAAGCAAATCAGAACGGTAATAGCCAAACTTGCTAGCGTGAAAACAAGTGCCAATGCATCAGAAAACCAAGGCAACCAACCCGCTATAAAATAATACTTTTGCGCGGTGGTGAGCGGTGATTTTTTAGTTGGTAGAAAACTACGCCAATGCGCTTTGATAATTTGCATCGCGCCATACACCCAACGAAAACGCTGCGTCATATAGCCAGAGAATGTATCTGGCATCAAACCACGACCAAAAGAATCTTTCACATAAACTGAGTCATAACCCGCTTCATATAAACGCAGACCCAGTTCACTATCCTCACAAATACACCACTCCGACCAACGACCTACTTCAATTAACGCGGATTTACGAATCATTGTCATCGTGCCGTGCTGAATAATGGCGTTATATTCGTTGCGCTGTACCATGCCGATATTGAAAAATCCCGCATATTCCCAATACGAAAATTCTTTAAACGTACTTTGATGACGATCACGGTAATCTTGAGGCGACTGGATAAAACCGACTTTTGGATTATCAAAATAAGGCACCATGGATTTTAACCAATCGGGTGACAATACATAGTCACTATCAATTAACGCGATAATTTCAGCATCTTCAGCGGTTTGTTCAAGGGCATGATTGATGGCGCCCGCTTTAAATCCAGGCCAATTTTCCAAATGAAAGAAACGGAATCGCTCGCCTAGGCGTTTGCAGTCTTCTTCGACAGGTTGCCATACGGCAGGATCTTTCGTGTTGTTATCCATGACAAGTACTTCGAAGTTGGGATAATCCACTTTTGCTAATGCTTCTAATGTTTTACGAACCATTAAAGGCGGTTCATTATGAATGGGCAAATGCAGCGAAACTTTGGGATATGTAAATTCAGCTGTTGGTTTAAGTGGTTGAAACGTCCGCACGGTTTTGCGATGCCAAACAACCTCAGCAATTTCCAAACTTTCAATCAACAAAATAATGGTGGCAAGTACTTGCATCAAAATCATCAATGCCCACAATGCCAAACTTAATGTGGTTTGGTATTGATGCGCACCACTAGATACAGACCAAAAAATGACTGATGCGGCTAAGTTAGCCATTAAACCAAAGAAGAAAATACCCGATAATTTTAAACTACTGCGCGTAACAACAATGAGTCCCATTAAAAGTAAACTAAAGCCAGCTGCGCCAGCCGCCCAATTTTCCCAATCAGGCAACGCCATCACGTCACCGTCCATGGGATATTTAGGCTGACGATCTGCGTTGAAAATCCCCCAATACGCACCAGCCGAGCCTTCAATGGATTTTTTCCATGGTTGATCAAAGGCTTCAACGACGTAATAAGTTATTTTTTCTTTGTCTGCGCGAGTGAGAAAATCACGCAAGAATGTCGCTTGATTCGGAATAGAGGCCGTTGCGTGCTTAACAGGCTGTCCATCAGAAGGCCAACCTACCTCAGTAATGACAATGGGTTTATTAGGATATGCCGCTTTCACGTCATTGTAGCGATCAAAGACATAATCTACCGCATCTTCCGCCGCAATTCCTTCCCAATAAGGCAAAACGTGAATCGCAATAAAATCCACTTCATCCACTAATTTTGGGTGCTTAATCCACACGTCCCATGTTTCAGATGTACTGACAGGGCGATTAGGGTTGCTGTGGCGTACATCACGAATATAGCCAATTAGCGCTTCTTCGGTCACGTCACCACGCAATAGTACCTCGTTACCCACCATAAGACGGATTAACTTAGGGTTGTATTGTTTGCTAATTTCAATGAGCGTATCAACTTGACGGCGATTTTCATCTAAATCCACCCCAATCCACGCACCAACGGTTGAATTTAAATTATGTTTCGCCGCGAGTTCAGGAATTTTATCCAACCCTTTTTCTTTGGATACGTTATAAGTTCGCACCGCAAACACTTTATCTCTTAACAGTTCAAAATCATTTTCAATTTCTTGTGCACTGGGAAAAGTGTTACTCGTCTGCGTATCTTGCTTTCGCAGAGGGTCGTAGGTGACACCCATGGTGGTTTTTGTCCATGACTGTACTTGCAGCGGATTGTTAACGTAACTCCAAATACTAAAGTTGACCGCGAGGAGTAGCGTTAAGGTTAATAAAATTACAAATTTTCTTATCATTTGGGAAAGAGTTAATGTGAAAATAAAGAAATGGCGAGTTGTTTTTTATTTAAGCAAACTTCGATTTTTATAAAGCAACATTTAATAAAGAAATTCCCACCCAACTAAAGCAGGGTAAGGTACATTTGCACTGTAAAATCCTAAACAAAACAGCGAAATCAATTCAAAGTCAATGTTTGCACAGTCATGGTTTTATATTCTTTTAGCTTATGCTTAACTTTAATCATACAATTATATTATTCTTATCACACAAAACAATGTCATCGTAACAAACTGAACTCAAAGACCCCGCTATTCAAGCGAACTAGGTTTAATTCGAGCATACCAGCCATAGTATAAAGCATACGCAACTAAGAAAACTAAATAGCCCGACCATAAAATATCCGAGACAAAATGCCCACCTGCCGTCATGCGGGTAAATCCCATCGTCCAAGCCAAACCTAAGGTTAACGCTAAATAAATTAACTTATGATTTTTCGCTAAAAAATACACTGCAAAGAATGCATATCCGACTGAACAATGTCCACAAACAAAGGATTTATCAAGGGTATGCCCAATTTTAACCGGCGGAATATATTGAAATTCGCCACCAAATTCTTGTATATGCACTGGACGTGGTCTACCCCAATGATCTTTAACAATCAAATTCACCACCAGTCCAGGCCCTAAAGCAATCACCAGTAAAACATACAAAGCTTGGCGACGATAAGGACGACTATGATCATGAATATGACTTAACAAAAATATCGATAGCGCTGATACAACTATAGCCACTATAAATGGTAAAGCGTAGTCAAACAAAAGCTTTAAAAACCAATGATGCTGTAATGGCCAGACATCACCAAGTTTCTCAGGATGATAAAAAATAGCCGCTAAACGATAATCCCAATCAGTCAACCAAAACACCAAAGTGGTAAGAATGGCTAAAAGTAGCACAATAATTAATTCATAAAAACGACGATAAGGGGTCATATCAATGTTCAAGTTTTCCAGATAGAGCCGATTTAGGCCATTTTTATCAATTTTCAGCTAAATAGACAAAATAATAGGAATTAGCTTGATTAGGATTGATCACTTTCGTTACAAAACAAAAGCTTTCGAATGCTGACTTTAACTCAGCAGGAACTTGTTCTGTACTTTCACTAATGACAATTGCATTTTTACCCATAAATTTTAATGGAGTATCCCAACCTTCATATTGAGAAACCATTTGTCCACTCGTTTCAAAACGAAACACGGATGGATGATCTGGCAAATAAAAACCTAATTGACTTGCCAAATATCGATGCCCTAAAGCCACGACAAATGAATTTACATGAAAATCCATCATCGGATTTTCATGCTTTCATTTTGTGATATTTGAAACCATATTGAAAACCACCTTATTCGCAGAAAAGATTTAAACAAATTGGTTTTCGTGATTTTATGTTTATCTGAATGCAATACTCTACTGGCTTTTTTTTAAGCTTATTTGATTGATAGCGACAATATAGGTGAAGTCATAAATTCAAAAAAATCGCACTACGCCAAAATAGCGCGATTTTTAAGATTTAACGAATTACCCTTTTTTTACATACAAATCAGTAATGGTGCCTTCAATCATTTCAGCTGCGAAGGCAACCGTTTCTGATAACGTAGGATGCGCATGAATACTTAAGCTAATATCTTTCATATCAGCGCCCATTTCAAGCGCCAATACGGCTTCGGCAAGTAATTCACCTGCATTTGAACCGACAATTCCTGCACCTAAAATACGTCCAGTTTCTTTATCCGCTAAAATTTTGGTCAATCCTTCTTTACGCCCTGTACTTAGTGAACGTCCACTTGCTGCCCAAGGGAATGCACCTTTCTCGTATTCAATGCCTTGCGCTTTCGCTTGCGTTTCAGTTAATCCCATCCATGCAATTTCAGGATCGGTATAAGCAACTGACGGAATCGTTAAGGCATCAAAATAAGACTTATGGCCCGCAATAACTTCGGCGGCTATTTTACCTTCATGCACGGCTTTATGTGCAAGCATTGGCTGCCCGACAATATCACCAATCGCGAAAATATGAGCAACGTTCGTTCGCTGTTGTTTATCTACGGCAATGAACCCGAAATCATCGACGACAACCCCCGCATTTTCAGCACCGATTTTTTTACCATTGGGACGACGCCCAACAGCTACCAAAACTGCATCAAATAAATCGGATTCTGGCGCACCTTTACCTTCAAAAGCGACTTTCAAACCATCTGATTGCGCTTCAATAGTCGTTACTTTCGTTTCTAGCCAAATATTTTTATATTGTTTTTTGATTTTACGATGCAGTGGCGTTACCAAATCTTTATCACAACCAGGAATGATTTGATCCATCAATTCTACAACGTGAATTTCACTACCTAGTGCATGAAAAACCGTTGCCATTTCAAGCCCGATAATACCACCACCAACAATTAATAATTTTTTAGGTATAAACGGCAAAGCCAGCGCATCACTCGAATCCCACAAACGTGGATCCTCATTAGGAAAAACTGGAATTTGCGTAGGTTGTGAACCAGCAGCGATAATGGCATTTTCAAACGTCACTGTCGTATCACCAACCACCAAGGTACTCGCACTTGTGAACTGCCCAACGCCTTGAACAATCGTCACACTGCGTTGTTTAGCTAGCGCACCCAAACCGTCATTAAGTCCTTTAGTCACACTTGATTTCCATGCACGGATTTTATCTAAATCTAGCTCAGGCTGAGTAAATGTGACGCCATAATTTTTCGATTCTTCTGCTTCATGAATTGTATGTGCAAGATGAAGCATGGCTTTGGAAGGAATACATCCGACGTTCAAACAAACGCCACCGAGCACTGGATAACGCTCAACTAAAACAACCGTTTTACCCAAATCGGCCGCGCGAAATGCCGCACTATAACCACCCGGACCGCCACCTAAAACAACGACTTGCGCCTGTAAATTTTCACTCATGTTTGATTTCCCCGACCCTTTAAACCAGCAAACGGCGAATATCGCCCAAATAATATTTTACGGCTTCCATGAATTGAGCGCCTTCAGCACCGTCAATTACACGATGATCGTAAGTTAAATCCAGCGGTAACATTAAGCGAGGTTCAAAAGTTTCACCATTCCAAACAGGCTGTATTTTCGATTTAGTCACCCCTAAAATGGCCACCTCAGGTGCGTTGACGATAGGCGTAAAAGCGGTACCACCAATGCCACCTAAACTCGAAATGCTAATACATCCGCCTTGCATATCAGAAGGCAGTAATTTTCCAGAACGGGCTTTTTCGCTTTTTTCAGCAAGCTCAATGGCGAGTTGTTTTACCGTTTTACTTGTCACATCACGTAGCACGGGCACGACCAATCCGTTTGGCGTATTCACAGCAATACCAATATTCAAATATTTTTTAAAAATTAAACTTTCGCCATCACTTGAAAGCGATGAATTAAATCGTGGAAATTGCCCCATGGCTGCCGCTAAAGCTTTTACGATAAACAATAACCCAGTGTATTTCACACCCTCTTTATTTTTTTCATTGTTTAACGCAACTCGGAAGGCCTCCATGTCGGTAATATCCACTTCATCGTGATACGTGACCATCGGCAAATTGAGCCACACGCTCGTCATGTGTTGCCCGGTCAATCGATTGATTTTACTCAAAGGCTGAATATCAATAGCGCCAAATACAGAAAAATCAGGTACGGGGATTGACGGAATACCTGCTCCACTCCCTATTTTAACGCCTTCGACAAGAATTTTTTTAACATAATTCTTTACATCATCTTTTAAGATGCGGCCTTTACGCCCACTACCTTGCGTCACTTTTGATAAATCAACACCTAACTCTCTTGCAAATAAACGTACCGAAGGTGACGCATGTGCTGAGTATGATTGCACCTGACTCTCAACAGATACATCTACTGATTTAGCAATTGGCACGTTGATTTCAATTGGCGTAGAGGCAACAGACACCGCTTCAACGGGTTTAACTTCTGCAACAGCAATTGTTTCAAAAACCGGCGTTGCAGGTACTGCAGTGACATCATCTACTAGAACGGTTGCAATTAACGTCCCTTCGTTGACTTTATCGCCAACTTTGATGTGAACTTGCTGAACAGTCCCTGTGGCTGTCGCAGGCAAATCCATACTCGCTTTATCGGTTTCAAGTGTTGCAATCGTTTGATCTAAAACAATCACATCACCTGCTTGAATGCTTACTTCAACGACATCAATGTCATGCACATTGCCCACATCGGGGACTTTAATTTCACAAATGTTGCTCATAATGGCGTGTCCCTTTAATTTATCTTAACCAAGGTGCGACGACGTCAGCGTCAATACCGTATTTAGCAATCGCCACATCCACTTTTGCTAAATCAAACTGTCCGTTATCCGCTAAACTTTTGAGTGCTGCCACGGCAATATAATAACGATCCACTTCAAAGAAACGACGTAGATTTTCACGTGTATCTGAGCGACCAAATCCATCTGTACCGAGCACAACATAAGGTGCCTTAATATCTGAGCGGATTTGCTCAGCAAACGCACGAATATAATCCGTAGCGGCGATAACGGGTGTTTTTGCATCAGGCAAACAATGCGCAACATGCGATTGTTTTGGGGTTTCAGTTGGATGCAGTCGATTCCAACGTTCACAACTTTGCGCATCACGCGCAAGTTCTGTAAAGCTGGTGCAACTCCATAAATCCGATTCCACACCCCAATCACTACGAAGTAATTCCGCCGCAAATTCAGCTTCACGGAAAATTGACCCTGAGCCAAGTAAATGCACTCGCAATTTTGCGTTGTGATCACCTTGTTTAAAGTGATACATCCCTTTCAAAATATCTTGCTCAATGCCTTTTGGCATTGCAGGATGCGTGTAATTTTCATTCATCACAGTGATGTAGTAGAAAATATCTTCTTGATCCACATACATGCGACGTAAACCATCTTGAATAATCACTGCGACTTCATACGCATAAGTTGGATCATAAGAAACACAATTTGGTACGGTAGCTGCCATTAGATGACTATGACCATCCTCGTGTTGGAGGCCCTCACCATTCAACGTGGTACGACCGGCGGTCGCGCCAAGCAAGAAACCCCGTGTACGTTGATCACCCGCTGCCCAAATCAAATCGCCAACGCGTTGAAACCCAAACATCGAATAGAAAATATAGAACGGAATCATCGGTACGTTATGCGTTGAATAGGCTGTACCTGCTGCAATCCAGTCACACAAACCACCCGCTTCGTTAATCCCTTCTTGTAATACTTGACCATGCTTATCTTCTTTGTAGAACATCAGCTGATCCGCATCTTGTGGCGTGTAAAGCTGTCCAACTTGTGACCAAATGCCAAGTTGTCTAAACATCCCCTCCATACCAAACGTACGCGATTCATCAGGCACAATAGGAACAATACGTTTACCAATATTTTTATCTTTCACCAAAATATTGAGCAATCGAACGAACGCCATAGTTGTTGATGCTTCTTTGTCATTAGCTTCAAGTAACGTTTTGAAATCATTTAATACCGGCACATCGAGTGAAATCGATTTTGCACGACGTGCTGGTAAATACCCCCCCAAAGCCTCACGACGCTCTTGCATATAATTGAGTTCTTTCGAGCCTTCAGGGAACGTAATATAGGGAAGATTATGTAGCTCATCATCGGTAATAGGTAAATCATACGCATCACGGAAACGCGTTAATGAATTATCACTCATTTTCTTCTGTTGGTGCGTCGTATTTTGCGCTTGTCCTGAATCCCCCATGCCGTAACCTTTAATGGTTTTAGCCAAAATAACGGTAGGCTGACCTTTATGATTACTTGCTTTTTGGAATGCAGAGAAGATTTTTGAGGGATCGTGACCACCACGATTTAATTCCCAAATATCTTTATCTGACCAATCTGCCACCATCGCTTTGAGTTCAGGTGTATTGAAGAAATGTTCACGTACATATGCGCCATTTTTCGCTTTAAATGTTTGGAAATCCCCGTCAACGCAAGCCATCATTCGCGCTGCTAAAATACCGTCTTTATCGCGTGCAAGTAAGCTATCCCAACGATTACCCCACACTAATTTGATGACATTCCAGCCTGCGCCACGGAATTCACTTTCAAGCTCTTGAATGATTTTGCCATTGCCTCGAACCGGACCATCTAATCGCTGCAAATTACAATTGACGACAAAAATTAAATTATCTAAATGTTCACGACCCGCCATGCCAATCGCGCCCAGTGATTCGGGTTCATCTGTTTCACCATCACCCAAAAATGCCCACACTTTACGACCCGTGGTATCAGCCAACCCGCGATCTTGCAAGTAGCGCATAAAACGTGCTTGATAAATAGCGCAAATCGGGCCAAGCCCCATCGATACGGTCGGAAATTGCCAAAAATCAGGCATCAGCCATGGATGTGGATATGACGACAAACCATTCCCCCCAACCTCTTGGCGGAAATTATCCATTTGATTAAGGGTTAGTCGACCTAGCAGAAATGCTCGAGCATATTCACCTGGTGAAGAATGCCCTTGCGTATAAATTAAATCACCACCGTGTTTTTCAGATGCGGCATGCCAGAAATGATTGTAACCCACATCATACAAAGTTGCGGCCGACGCGAAACTCGCAATATGCCCACCAACGTTGGTATCTTTATTGGCACGAAGTACCATCATCATCGCATTCCAGCGCACATAAGAGCGAATACGATGTTCAATCGTTGCGTCACCAGGGAATTGCGCTTGTTGCGATACGGGAATAGTATTTAAATATGCGGTATTCGCACTAAAAGGAATATCAAATCCTGAATGTCGTGTTACTGCCACTAAACTTTCAATAATAAAATGTGCTCGCTCACTCCCCTCACGTTCTAAAACTGATTTTAAGGCTTCAATCCATTCTTGCGTTTCCACGGGGTCAATATCATTTTGACGCGTGATTTCCGAAAAAAAAGTACTATTCATTCAATAATCCTAATAGTGATAAAAAAAAATTGTAGCGTTTAACATTAACGCTCAATTTGAATAAGTTATACGGGTGGCGGCGCTAAAACAACTCGCGTGCCATTATTTTCAGCTGTACTTACAACCCCTGCCACTTCCATTGCTTCAATAATGGTTGCAGCACGGTTATAGCCCACTTTAAAACGTCTTTGAACGCTTGAAATCGATGCTTTACGCGACTCCGTTACAAAACGAACCGCTTCATCGTAGAGTGGATCAGATTCTGAATTACCACCATAGCTACTGCTGCCTCCACCAAAACCATCTCCACCTTCAGACACTTCCTTAGTAATCTCAGTGAGGTAATTTGTCGGGCCAGTTTGTTTTAAAAATTCTACAACGCGATGCACCTCGTGATCGTCTACAAACGCGCCATGCGCCCTAATGGGAATACTTGTTCCCGAAGGCAAAAACAGCATATCTCCATTTCCAAGCAACGTTTCAGCGCCACCTTGATCTAGAATGGTTCGCGAATCTATACGTGATGAAACCTGAAACGAAATACGTGTGGGTACATTCGCTTTTATTAATCCAGTAAGGACGTCAACAGAAGGCCGTTGCGTCGCTAAAATCAAATGAATACCTGCCGCACGTGCTTTTTGTGCAAGACGTGCGATTAACTCCTCTACTTTCTTACCGACTATCATCATCATATCAGCAAGTTCGTCAATCACAATGACAATACTTGGCAAAGTAGATAGCGTGGGAAAATCTTCACCATCTTCAAGGGGATTTATCAACTGAAACATCGGATCCCGAATGGTTTCGCCACGACTCGCAGCGTCCTCTATCACTTGATTAAAGCCTGCCAAATTTCGCACACCCATTTTTGACATTAGTTTATAGCGACGCTCCATCTCACCAACCGCCCAGCGTAGCGCATTACTAGCCTCTTTCATGTCAGTAACTACTGGAGTGAGTAAATGGGGTATTCCCTCGTAAACCGACAATTCTAACATTTTTGGGTCGATCATAATCAAGCGAACTTGTTCTGGACTCGCTTTGTAGAGCAAACTTAAAATCATGGTGTTAATGGCAACGGATTTACCTGAACCCGTTGTACCTGCTACAAGTGCATGTGGCATTTTACCCAAATCAGCCACCATGGGAACCCCAGCAATATCTTTACCTAAGGCTAACGTAAGATAGGATTTTGCATATTCAAAAGGGGTGGACTTCAATAATTCCCGCAACGTCACCATTTCACGTTCTTGATTTGGAATTTCAAGACCAACGACTGATTTACCGGGAATAATTTCCACAATACGAACACTCGTTACCGACAATGCTCGCGCTAAATCTTTAGATAAACCGCTAATGCGACTCACTTTAACGCCTGCAGCAGGCTGCACTTCAAAACGGGTAATAACAGGACCTGGGTGAAATCCAACCACTGTCACAGTCACATTAAAATCATTTAAAATATCTTCAACCAGACGCGACATTTCCTCTAAATCTGTTTCGGAATACCCAATCACATGAGTATCACGCTCATCGAGCAAATCTAAGGTCGGCAATTTATTTCGTTTTGGATAATGTGGTGCTTTTACTTTTTTAGCTGCAGTGACTTTTAATGATTTTTTTTCTGCTACTTTATCAATCACTTCTGCTTTAACTATTTTTACTTTCTCAATAAAACTACTAAATTTTTTATTGATTGATTCGTCTAAATGTTCGTCAATCCCTTTATCACTCAATTCATCATGCTTTGATTTTCTAGTGGCTTTAGTTTTAGCAACAGTTCCTTCAAATACATCATCTTCAAGCTCATCAAAAAAATCATCAAAATTTGACGAATGGTCATTTTCTGTTTGAACGTATTTTGGAATAGCAACTGGAGTGATTTTGGAGAAACCACGTTTTCGAGGTGTTTTTGTTTGTTTCTTTTCATCGACATCTACTTCGTCAATGTGGTTATCTTGCGCTTCTAATGAACTGCGGTGTTGTTGAAGCGTTGTTGACACATTTTGATAAAACGCACGACTAAAATTAAAGCTGTGTTTACCCACAAAATCGAGCACACTGACAACTGAAATTTCGGTAAATAAACGTAAACTTGCAAAGAGAATTACCAGCAAAAGCAACGTAGCGCCAGTATTACCAAAAGCGACAGCTAAAAACGCACCAAATTCCTGCCCTAAAATTCCACCTGCACTATGAGGCAGTTCGATATTGAGATGCACGAAATAAAAACTAAACAACGCATCCGCAGATGTAATACTGACAACCGCGCCAAACCATTGAATTGCCATCATCCAACGAGACTGCTCACTTCGTTGCTGACTATAAGTTATATAGCCTTGCCATATCAGGACAAACGGAAAAACGTAAGCGCAAAGACCAAAAAAACTAAGCATAAAATCAGCGAGCCAAGCACCAAAAACACCACCCGAATTGGCAATCGTTTGCACGGCTCCACTATGCGTCCAGCCCGCATCATCATTTCTAAAAGTAATAAGTGAAATAAGAAAAAACAATGCTCCAGCAATGACACTCAACAGTGCAATTTCGCGCAAACCTCGAAACGTCTTATCTTCCATCACTGCAGACATAATTAAAATACTCGCTTATTAAAAATAGTAAATAAAACATGATTATAGATTAATAACAGCATTATTTACATTAAATTTATTTTACTAAAAACCGCTTACACGCCGCACCAAACTTATTTTCACAACAACTCTAGTCGCGTATTGTGACAAAATTCTTACCGTTTATTCAATTAATTAACAATTTCAACTTAAGATGTTGCGCAATTATGTCATCAACAACAGATGAATCAGCCAGCGTTGAAATATCCCCTAACGAATCCATTTCATCTGCAGCCACTTTACGCAAAATACGTCGCATAATTTTACCTGAGCGTGTTTTAGGTAAATTGGGCGCCCACTGAATAACATCAATGGTAGCAATGACGCCAATTTCAGCCCGTACCAAGGCAATCAGTTCTTTCTCAAGTATTGAAGAAGGTTTAACGCCACGTTTCAATGATACATAAGCGTAAATGCCTTGACCTTTTATTACATGAGGAAAACCAACAACTGCGGATTCTGCGACGTTTTCATGTAAATCCAGTGCACTTTCAATTTCAGCCGTACCCATGCGATGCCCTGAAACGTTCAATACATCATCTACCCGTCCAGTTATCCAATAATCACCCTCTTCATCACGTCGCGCACCGTCACCCGTAAAATAATAATTTGGATAAAGTTTGTAATAAGTTTCGATAAATCGCGAGTGATCACCGTAAATTGTTCTCGCAAACCCCGGAACAGGAAAACGAATGGCTAAAAGACCTTCTGCCTTCCCCTGCAATTCATTACCCTCATTATCTAAAATGACTGGTTGAACACCAAAAAAAGGACGGGTTGCAGAACCTGGTTTAAGTTTTGTGGCACCAATAAGCGGTGTAATTAAAATACCACCTGTTTCAGTTTGCCACCACGTATCAACAATAGGGCAATGCTCTTCACCAACGACATGGTAATACCATTCCCATGCTTCTGAATTAATTGGCTCACCGACACTGCCTAATACCCGTAAACTTTTTCGCGATGTTTGCTTAACTAAATCATCACCCTGCGCCATCAGCGCTCGAATTGCGGTTGGCGCAGTATAGAAAATAGTCACTTGATGTTTATCAATTATACGCCAAAAACGATCTGCATTAGGGTATGTTGGCACTCCTTCAAACATAAGTGTTGTTGCACCATTGCATAGTGGGCCATAAATCACATAAGAGTGTCCCGTAATCCATCCCACATCTGCGCTGCACCAATAAATATCACCCTCATGGTAATCAAAAATATATTTGTGCGTGATTGCTGCGTAAAGTAAGTAACCACCGGTGGTATGCAAAACCCCTTTTGGCTTCCCCGTTGATCCTGATGTGTATAGGATAAACAAAGGATCTTCTGCATCCATCCACTGCGGCTCACAATACGTTGATACCTGCATCATTTCTTCATGAAACCACACATCACGATGCAGATTCCAATCAACTACGTTAGCTGTATTTTGAACAACAAAAACCGTCTCAACATTTCGGCAATGCACAAGCGCTTTATCTACCGTTTCCTTCATTGGAACCACTTTACCGCCTCGGACACCCTCATCTGCACAAATGACGAAATGACAGTCGCAATCAAGGATACGCTCTTTTAGCGATTCAGCAGAAAATCCACCAAAGACAATAGAATGAATGGCTCCAATACGCGTACAAGCTAGCATGACAATAGCCACCTCAACAATCATCGGCATGTAAATACACACCCGATCACCTTTTTGAACGCCATGTTTTCTGAGTACATTTGCAAATTGACACACTTGCTCATGTAATTGTTGATAGGTTAATTGCTTATCCTGATCAGGATTATCTCCTTCCCAAATAATAGCCGTCTGATTAGCTCTTTTTTCTAAATGACGATCAAGACAATTATAACTAACATTGAGTTTGCCACCTTCAAACCATCTGATATGCGCTTTCACAAAATCATGCGCCAAAACCGTATGCCAAGGATGATGCCAATCTAAGAATGTGTTTGCTTGTTCCGCCCAAAATTGTGCTGGCTTCTCAATCGACTGAGCATAAAGCTGAGCATAGGTCTCCGCATTAATATGCGCGTAATTAGCTACATGCGATGGAACATCATACGTTTTTGAGTCTGACATAAAGAGCCTATCGATTAAAAAGTGCGCGGAAAAACCGATCGAAAAAATTGTGCGCTAGCAAAGCAAGCAAAATTAAAGCCGTACCCACAACGATCGATATCGTCATCGGCTCATTATTCATGCGATGCCCAATCCACAGTGCAAGAACAGGGCTTAGCAATGTCACCAGTGACACTTGCGTTGCTGAGCGTTGCGACAATAAATAATAGTAAAGCATAAAACCCAAAGGCGTTGCGATGACGCCCAAATATAGCACAGCAATAAAACTTACCAGTGTGAACTGCAACGGAATATGTCCGTCAACCATTCCCCATGTAACAAAATAGAAAGGCAATGCAAACAAAAGCCCTCCCGTCACTTGCATCAACGCAGGTAAATGCGTGTGAAGTCGCTTAATTGCAATGGCACTTAATGCTTGAAGTGAAATTGAAATTAATACGCCAATAAGCCCCAATAAGGCTTGTGGACTCAATTTTTCAGCGGAGCCAAACATAATACCCAGGCCAATAACACCCAAAAAATAAGAAAGTAATTTACCGATTGTTAAACTTCGCTCATTTAACCAAATTGCGGCAAATAACGCAGTCACCAAAGGGGTTAAGCCACTAATTACCGAAATCCAACCGGAGGGAATAAATTGCGCTGCCCAATACACCACCGACATCGCACCATAAATTTGTATAGCAACCGCCGCATAGGTAAGAACCGCTAAACGTGAAAAGAGTAAACGTTTCTTGAGTACAAAACCAATAAGAATCATGCAGACAAACCCAATAGTCATGCGTGACGTTACACTCCAGATAACGCCTAATCCTTCAACACTTAACTTTATTGCTAGAGGCGTAGTTGCCCACAGTAAAATCATACCGAGATAGGCGAGCAAGACCTTCATACGGTTAAAATTCTAACTGCAGGCAGTTAAGCAAAACTAACCCGCGCGACCAATACGCGTTGCTTCAGGAACTTCAATTAAGCTACCGGTCGTCACGTCATAAATATAACCATAAACAGGAATATTTGAAGGCACAAGTGGATGGTGACGAATACGTTCAACGTCTTCCACAACACTTTGTGCTAAATCACTAATCGTGAGCCATGAAATGTGTTTCGCTTCATGTGAACCACCACCTTCGCAGCAATCATGCCATCCATTCTCATCTACTGATGCTGTTTTTAAACTACTTGCCAGCAAATCACGCATAATGTCGTCAGTAAACGTTTCCATACCGCAATTTGTGTGGTGAATAACAAACCACTCTTTTGTGCCGAGTAGTTTATAGGAGATAACAAGTGAGCGAATCGCATCATCACTTGCACGACCACCTGCATTACGAATAACATGCGCATCACCTTCACTCAATCCCGCATATTTAGCAGGATCTAAACGTGCATCCATACACGTTAATATGGCAAATTGACGCGCTGGCGGCATAGCTAAATCACCTTTAGTAAAATTAGCTATATATTCGCGGTTGGCAAGCATCACTTCATTAACTATTTTTGACATAAAAACCCCATTATTATTATTTATTATTGTAAAAGTAAATGCCTCTATGGTGTTCTACTCCTTACTCATAAAAGCCTCAATAGTGTAACAGGTGTCTGAAATCTTTTTAAACTCAATTACGCAAATTATCCATATACACAAACCCCTTTTAAAGATACGCTAATAACATATCTTCGTTAAATTCCATACACTATGTGATAGCATTTGCTATTTTATCGATATAAAAAACTTCTTAAATTTAAATGACAACAATGACAACAAAAATAACATTCCATATTCAAAATGGCGGTCAATTAAACGGTCAAGCGAGAGTTGCTGGCGATAAATCCATGTCACATCGCTCCATTATGCTAGGCTCTCTCGCGCAAGGCGTCACTCATGTAACAGGTTTCTTAGAAGCCGAGGATGCGCTTGCAACGCTACAAGCATTCCGAGACATGGGGGTCGTCATTGAACAACTTGGCGACGGTTGCGTTACTATTCATGGTGTTGGAAAAAATGGTTTAAAAGCACCCACAAAGCCGCTTTATTTAGGTAATTCTGGCACATCAATGCGCCTTTTAAGTGGACTACTTGCTGGGCAAGATTTTGATTGCGTTTTAACGGGCGATGAATCGCTTTCAAAACGCCCTATGAAACGTGTGACAGAGCCTCTGGCAAAAATGGGCGCCGTGATTAAAACATCAGAAACGGGCACATCACCGCTATATATTACAGGACAAGCTGGCAAATTACATGGCATTGATTACACCATGCCCATGGCAAGCGCTCAGGTAAAATCGTGTTTACTATTGGCTGGCATGTACGCACAAGGCGAAACAACCGTTACAGAACCGGCGCCCACACGCGACCATACAGAACGCATGTTAAATGGATTTGGCTACCCTGTATCACAACACGAAAATCAAGCACGTATCAATGCAGAGGGTCAATTAACGGCTTGCGATATTGATGTACCAAGTGATATTTCTTCTGCCGCGTTCTTTTTAGTAGGCGCCTCAATTGCACCAAACTCGAATGTATTATTAAAGCATGTTGGCATTAATCCAACGCGTACAGGCGTTATCGATATTTTGCGTTTAATGGGTGCTAATATTGAAATTTTAAATGAGCGTGAAGTTGGCGGTGAACCTGTCGCTGATTTGCGCGTCACTTCAAGTCAACTAAAGGGCATTGAGATACCAGAACATCTCGTGCCATTAGCGATCGACGAATTCCCCGTTTTATTTATTGCAGCGGCATGTGCGACAGGCGAGACGCGTTTAACAGGCGCTGAAGAATTACGCGTAAAAGAATCCGATCGTATTCAAGTTATGGCAGATGGTCTGCAAACTTTGGGTATAAATGCAAAGGCAACGCCTGATGGCATGATCATTCAAGGGGGCTCAATGGGTGGTGGCGTGATTGAATCACATGGCGACCACCGTATTGCGATGGCTTTTGCTATTGCTGGCTTACGCGCAAACAGTGCTATTACTATTTTAGATTGCGCCAACGTCAATACTTCTTTTCCTCAATTTAAAGCCATTGCATCCAACTTAGGCTTAACACTAACCAGTCAAGAGGAAGCATGATGAGCGTTCCAATTCTAACCATTGATGGACCAAGCGGTGCTGGAAAAGGCACAGTTAGTAGATTGATTGCGCAAAAGTTAGGCTGGCATTACTTGGATAGCGGCGCTATTTATCGCGCCCTTGCAATTGCTATTACAGAAAAAGGGTTAGCTATCGATGAAATTGATGCCATTGTCAATACAGCAGAAGATATGGATTTAGTATTTCAGTGCGATGCTAAACGCCATATCACACTTGATGGTCACGATATTACTGAACAACTTAGTTTTGAGAGCACAGGCAATACTGCATCAAAAATTGCCGCCATTCCAGAAATTCGCGCTGAATTATTGCAAAAACAACAACACTACAAACAATCCCCCGGACTCGTAGCAGACGGGCGAGACATGGGAACAGTTGTTTTCCCTGAAGCGCAATATAAAGTTTTTCTCACTGCAAGTGCGTTAACACGTGCAAAAAGACGCTATAAACAGTTGAAAGAAAAAGGAATTGATGCTAACCTTTCTGAGATAACTGCCGATATACAAGAACGTGATCAGCGTGATAGTGAGCGCGAATTCTCGCCCCTCATTCCTGCGAAAGACGCGGTATATATTGATTCTTCCGACATGAGCATTGATCAAGTCGTTGAAGAAATGTTAAGTTTAGTCCGATAAGGGACATTCCATTTCATGGCTGCATCGTTTGCAGCTTTTTATTCACTTTTAAATAACAGATAAGATTAGTTTGAAATTAACTAATCTGGGAAACAACAATGAGCGAAAGCTTTGCTGCATTACTTGAAGAGAGTTTAACCCATACCAAAATGAGTCCGGGTGCTATGTTAATTGGTACAGTTATCGATATCGAAAACGATATGGTAATTGTTAGCACGCATTCTAAATCAGAAGGCGTGATTCCAAAATGGCAATTTTTGAACGCGAATGGCGAACTTGAAATTTCAGTGGGTGATGAAATTGAAGTGGCTTTAGATTTATTTGAAGATGGATTAGGTTCAACCATCTTATCGCGCGATAAAGCAAAGAAAAATAAAGCTTGGTTTGAATTGGAAACGGCATTTGAAAAAGATGCAACCATCATTGGTCGTATCAACGGTAAAGTTCGCGGTGGTTTCACTGTTGATGTTGGCGCACTTCGTGCGTTCTTACCGGGTTCACTTGTTGACGTTCGTCCAATTCGTGACACAACTTTCCTTGAAGGCCGTGACTTAGAATTTAAAGTCATCAAAATTGATCAAAAACGCAATAATGTTGTACTTTCACGTCGTGCAGTCGTTGAAAAAGAATACAGCGCAGAACGTGAAGAATTGCTCAAAACCCTTGAAGAAGGTGCAAGCGTTATCGGTGTGGTTAAAAACTTAACAGATTACGGCGCGTTCATCGATTTAGGTGGCATTGACGGTTTACTCCACATCACCGATATGGCATGGAGACGCGTACGTCATCCATCAGAATGTGTGGAAATTGGTCAAGAAATCAAAGTTAAAGTCTTGAAATACGATAAAGATAAAAACCGTGTTTCTTTAGGCATGAAACAAATGGGTGAAGATCCATGGCAAAACATTGCACGTCGCTACCCAGCGGGCACACGTGTATTTGGTAAAGTGAATAACTTAACCGATTACGGTTGCTTTGTTGAAATCGAAGAAGGCGTTGAAGGTCTTGTTCACGTTTCAGAAATGGACTGGACAAACAAAAATGTGAATCCTTCACGTCTAGTTCAATTGGGCGATGATGTTGAAATCATGGTACTTGAAATCGACGAAGAACGTCGTCGTATTTCACTTGGCATGAAACAATGCAAACCCAATCCATGGGATGAATTTGCAGCAACACACAATAAAGGCGACAAAATCACTGGAAAAATCAAATCCATTACTGATTTTGGTATTTTCATTGGTCTTGAAGGCGGTATTGATGGCCTTGTTCACATGTCTGATATTTCTTGGGCTGACGAAGGCGAAAATTCAGTTCGTGAATTCAAAAAAGGCGACGAACTTGAAACTGTTATTTTAGCGGTTGATTCTGAACGTGAACGTATTTCACTTGGCATCAAACAGCTAGAACAAGATCCATTCCAAAACTTCTTAGCGACACATGAAAAAGGCAGTGTTGTAAAAGGCACGATCAAAGAAGTTGATGCGAAAGGGGCAACAGTCACGTTAGAAGACGGCATTGAAGGCTACTTAAGAGCATCTGAAATTCAACGTGACCGTGTAGAAGATGCACGTACACTTTTGAAAGAAGGCGACAGTGTTGAAGCAAAATTCATTGGCATCGATAAAAAAGCGAAAACCATTAGCTTATCGATGAAACCCAAAGAAGAACATGTAGAAAAAGAACACACTATTTCTGCAAAAGAGTACGCTTCACAACAAAGCCAAAATGTTGCATCACCTACTTTAGGTGATATTTTCAAGCAACAAATGGAAAAATAAAATCTTAAGATTTGAAGGGAGGTAGCGCTTTGTCGCACCTCCCTTTTTTTATTTTGAAGGAAACACAAGTGACAAAATCTGAACTCATTGACATACTGGCAAAACAGCAATCCCATCTCGCGCTAAAAGACGTTGAATTAACCGTCAAATGTATTATAGAGCAAATGAATCAAGCCCTAGCGGCAGGTGAGCGTATTGAAATTAGAGGTTTCGGCAGCTTTTCATTGCGTCTTCGTCCACCACGCATGGGACGTAATCCAAAAACAGGCGAATCAGTTGCCTTATCAAAAAAACATGTTCCGCATTTTAAACCCGGAAAAGAATTACGTGATCGCGTAAATGCGTCTTCAGAAAATTATAAGATTATTGACTAAAATTGGGCCTATACGTTATCTAAACGCCTAATTTTACAATGATTAGCGCTGCTTTATTTAGCCGCGCTTTTTTTGGCTGGTGACGATGTATTTTTTAAGCTTTTGCGTCAAGAATAATGCCTAATGGACTCTTACCTTGCAGATTTTGAGCAAGTGCATTTAAAAAACTCCCTAGAGTCGTTTTATTCTTTGCTCCCGCACCTTGCGCGTCCAAAATTTGCTGAAAACTATGATTTAATACTGCCATTTCTCCTAAATGACCTGTCCCTTCACGCTCTGCCGTTTCAAATTGATTGACTAATGCTTGTAAATTAGAAACGATATGATCAACCGCTGCACTTTCCTCTGAGGAATACGATGCAATGGCAAAATCGCTTGTTAACGTCGCTGATTGCGATTTTGTTTGTTGTTTAGCGGTCGCTGGTAATTGTTTTGTTTCTTTATCTCCCAAGATTGAAAATAAATCTTGAATGAAATTACTGACCGACTTTTGAGAATCTTGGCCTTTTGCATTGGCTTTACTTGTGCCACTAATGACAGGTGCTAAAACCGCTGTTGGGTTAGCAACACCTATTTGTGCTAAAGCTTGACTGATGTATGATGTAAATGCGGACTGATTTGCCGCACGGTTTGCTAAATTACCATTATCCATGGTTGCCACTTTTGTAGTGGCTTGCGTATTATATATAGCAGTATTCGCAGCGGATGAAATATTAAAATCTGGCATGACGAACCTCGCCTTTATTAGGCAATGAAATCAAATAAAATAAATTGTATGTTGCACGCGATAATTGCGCCCTTAACCTATTGTCGGAATTTTCGACAATTACTTTAAAAATAAAATGCCCTAAATGCTATTTACTTATTTTACTTTTATCAAAAACTCAGGATTCATATGTTAGAAAATTATCGCAAACATGTTGCAGAACGCGCCGATCAAGGCGTGGTACCCAAACCCCTAGATGCTAAGCAAGTTGCAGATTTATGTGAACTATTTAAAAACCCACCTGCAGGCGAGGAGTCAACGCTTTTAGATTTACTTGAAAACCGTATACCCGCAGGTGTTGATGAAGCGGCGTATGTAAAAGCAGGATTTTTATTCTCTATCGCGAAAAAAGAAACAAGCTCACCCATATTAACGCCTGAGCATGCATCGCAATTACTTGGAACCATGCTCGGCGGTTACAATATTGCACCATTAATCGAATTGCTTGATAGTGATAACATCGACATATGCGCTATTGCTGCACACGGTTTATCACACACTCTTCTTATTTTTGATGCATTCCACGACATTCAAGCTAAAGCGAACTCGGGCAATAAATTTGCTGCGCAAGTGATGCAGTCATGGGCGCAGGCAGAGTGGTTTACAGCAAAAACTGCCGTGCCTAAAAAACTGACCGTCACCGTATTTAAAGTGACCGGTGAAACAAATACTGATGATTTATCACCCGCCCCAGATGCGTGGTCACGACCCGACATTCCACTGCACGCAAAAGCCATGCTCAAAATGCCCCGTGAAGGCATCAACAATGCAGAACTGCAAATTGATGAACTCAAACTAAAAGGCTTTCCTGTTGCGTATGTGGGCGATGTTGTTGGTACGGGTTCTTCTCGTAAATCGGCAACTAACTCTGTTTTGTGGTTTATGGGCAATGATATCCCCTATATTCCAAACAAACGTGAAGGCGGCGTATGTATTGGCGGTAAAATTGCGCCTATTTTTTTCAATACGATGGAAGACTCTGGCGCGTTGCCCTTTGAATGTGACGTTAGTCAATTGCACATGGGGGATGTGATTGATATTTATCCCTATCAAGGGGAAGTACGTCATCATGAAAGCAATGAAGTCATTTGCCGCTTTGAATTAAAAACCGATGTACTGCTCGATGAAGTTCGTGCTGGAGGGCGTATTCCGTTAATTATTGGACGAGGTCTCACAGATAGAGCGCGAATTGCATTAAATTTAGCTCCATCAACCGTATTCAAACGCCCAGCAGATGAACAAGACAGCGGCAAAGGCTTCACACTTGCGCAAAAAATGGTGGGCAAAGCGTGTGGCGTCGTAGGTGTGCGCCCAAACACTTACTGTGAACCACAAATGACCACCGTCGGCTCTCAAGATACAACAGGCCCCATGACACGTGATGAATTGAAAGACTTAGCGTGTTTAGGCTTCTCGGCCGATCTTGTAATGCAATCATTCTGTCATACGGCGGCTTATCCAAAACCCATTGACATTACCATGCAAAATACGCTACCAGACTTCATTATGAATCGCGGTGGTGTATCGCTTCGAGCAGGTGATGGGATTATTCATTCATGGCTCAATCGTATGCTGTTACCCGACACCGTGGGTACAGGCGGGGATTCGCATACACGCTTTCCTATTGGCATCTCTTTTCCAGCCGGATCGGGATTGGTTGCCTTTGCCGCTGCAACAGGCGTGATGCCACTGGATATGCCTGAATCCGTACTCGTGCGCTTTAGTGGTGAAATGCAACCCGGCATTACCTTGCGTGATTTAGTGAATGCGATTCCCTACGCAGCCATTCAGCGCGGGTTACTCACGGTGGATAAAAAAGGCAAAAAGAATGTCTTTTCTGGTCGGATTTTAGAAATTGAAGGGTTGCCCAATTTAAAAGTTGAGCAAGCCTTTGAATTATCTGATGCATCAGCCGAGCGCAGTGCGGCAGGCTGTACGGTAAAATTAAACCCAGCGCCTATTGAGGAATACTTAAATTCAAACATCACGCTTTTAAAATGGATGATTTCACAAGGGTATGGGGATGTTCGCACCATTGAGCGACGCATTGCTAAAATGCAAGATTGGCTAGCCAGTCCCGTTTTACTTGAAGCGGACGGCGATGCCGAATATTTTGAAATTATTGATATCAATTTAAACGACATTAAAGAACCGCTACTCGCCTGCCCAAATGATCCCGATGATATTAAAACGCTTTCTGACGTTGCGGGAACAGTCATCGATGAAGTATTCCTTGGATCTTGTATGACCAATATTGGCCATTTCCGCGCAGCGGGGAATTTACTCAAGCAACAAAAAGGGGATTTACCTAGCAAACTTTGGATTGCACCGCCAACCAAAATGGACGTCACTCAGCTCACACAAGAGGGTTACTACGATACCTTTGAAAAAGCCGGTGTACGACTCGAAATGCCCGGCTGCTCACTTTGCATGGGCAATCAAGCTCGCGTTAAAGAAGGTGCTACGGTCGTATCAACGTCTACGAGAAACTTCCCAAATCGTTTAGGCGACAACACGAATGTGTTTTTATCATCAGCAGAGCTGGCAGCGGTTTGCTCTATTTTGGGCAAAATTCCAACATTTGAGGAATATATGCACTATACAATGATGCACACCCAAAATGCAGATGAAACGTATCGTTATTTAAATTTTGATCAAATTGATGAATACCACGTTTAGGCTAAATTTAGGGTAAAAGTGTTTTTTTTGCTAAATTTATTTTAGCGGCTAAATACGTTGAACCACCGCGATCTGGATGCATTTTTTGCATCAGTTTTCGGTGGGCAGTCACAATATCAGATTGAGATGCCTGCGGTGTTAAACCTAAAACATCGTAGGCTTCTTCTCGCGACATTTTGTTTCCACTAGGTGTATGATGCGATCTTTCATGGAAACCCTCTTGCGTTGAATCAGTATGCCCTTGCTCAAAACGCGTGTTTTTCCATTGCATCCAAAGCTTTTGAATCGATTGCCAATGCGGCATAATATGCATCGCGGCAGGTAATAGACGAAATAAAAACGTCACGGTCATAATAATGAAGGCAAAAAACCAATTGAGTCGCCCCGTTGCCAGTAAATAGCTAAACAACATACCAAAAATGCTAATCAACAAAATTTTGCCATACTTTTTAAGTGTCGCTGATGGCGTTTGCATTAATGCTTGCGCGATAAAAAAGGCGACTAAAAATAAAATAATTTGTTGCACACCCCACCCTCTTTTTAAATTTTAATGAACCATTTTTCTTTTTACGGCTGTAAATGATGACAAGTAACTTTTCAACGATTCCTGTACTGGGTTTTGCTGCAGCCAGCGGCACAGGAAAAACCACCTTAATTACGCAAGTTTTACCTTTACTCAAGGCCTCTGGTTTGCGCGTGGGACTCGTTAAACACAGCCATCATAATTTTGATATTGATCACGTTGGAAAAGATAGCTTTCGTCTGCGTGAAGCTGGTGCAACCCCTGTTGTGCTGGTTTCAAAATACCGTCGCGCCATCATTGAAGAATTTTATCATCAAACCGAACCGGAACTAGCTAGTCAACTTGCATTATTTTCGCCAGAGCAAGTTGATTTAATTTTAGTGGAAGGTTTTCGCAGTGAAGCCTTTGCTAAAATTGAGCTACATCGTCCAAGTTTAGGACAGGCGCTTTTATATCCCAATGATAACCATATTATCGCGCTTGCCAGTGACAGTACTTTAGATACTCCACCTCACATACCATTATTAGATTTAAATCAGCCTGCTGAGATTGCGGCGTTTATTTTGCAGACTTTTTTGAAATCATGAGCATTGAATCTTGCGTTATCTATGAAAAACAACCGCTACTAAGTGTTAATGAGGCACAAGAGCGTATTTATGCAGCACTCACCCCACTCACCCAAAGTGAGCTTATTCCATTAAAACACGCGTTTGGGCGAACGTTAGCACACACAGTTTATGCGCCAAATAATCTGCCATTTGCTCGAAATTCCGCGATGGATGGGTATGCGTTTTGTAGCCAAGAAATGTCAACTAACTCACCCTTTACACTAACTCAAATTGGTGTTGTCTTTGCCGGCAGTCCTTTTAACGGTCAATTAAACAAAGGCGAGTGTGTGCGAATTTTCACAGGTGGCGTCATACCTCATAATGCTGATTCGGTGATTATGCAAGAGCAAGTGAACGCACAGGATTCCAGTATCCATTTTCCATCAGACGTACAATTTGGCAAAAATATTCGTCAAATAGGAGAAGATGTAAGTGCAGGTGATCCGCTTTGCCTTGCACATAAAACGCTTAGCGCGATTGATTTAGGTTTTTTAGCCTCAGCAGGCATTGAAAATGTCAACGTTATACGAAAACTCAACATTGCATATTTTTCAACAGGTGATGAATTAATTGGCTTAGGTGAAAAGCTTACTAAAGGCAAAATTTACGATAGTAATCGCTACAGTTTGCATGGTTTATTGCAAAACCCCAATTATGACGTATTTGATGGCGGTGTCATAGCAGACAATCGCGATTTATTAAAACAAACGCTCCAGCAAGCTGCCGAAAAATATGATGTTGTGATTACCACGGGTGGCGCCTCTGTTGGTGAAGCCGATTACGTCAAAGATGTGTTAACAGAATGTGGCAGCGTCAATTTTTGGAAAATTGCCATGAAACCCGGCAAACCA
>CAJBJW010000318.1 GCA_903953455.1 uncultured Pseudomonadota bacterium
CAGCTTGGAAGGCTGGAGTTCTACCATTGAACTACACCCGCTTGATATTTTGGTGGAGGGGGGAGGATTCGAACCTCCGAAGGTAGAACCGGCAGATTTACAGTCTGATCCCTTTGGCCGCTCGGGAACCCCTCCTTAATATTCTTCTATTATCTTTTACCCTAAACGCTTTGTCAACAACATTGTTCAAATAATCGCGTTTATTTTGTTCATTGCCTTTTCAATCTCACCTAAAACCACTAAATCAATAGCATTTAATGCATGTTCACAGGCTTTATTAATTGCCATCTCATCCGATTTACTGGGTGCACTCAAAACATAATTAGAAACTAGATGCGATGAACTTGGCCGCCCCACCCCTAGCCGTAACCTATAAAACTCATTACCACCCAAATGTGAAATAATATCTTTCAAGCCATTATGCCCGCCATGCCCACCTGATTTTTTCAGTTTAACCATACCTGCTTCAAAATCAAGTTCATCATGCACAACTAAAATCTCATCTATCCCTATTTTATAATAGCGTGCAATATTACCTACCGACTGACCACTACGATTCATATAAAGCATTGGCTTTATCAGACGTACCGTTGCATGCTGAATTGTTGCAATTGATGTTTGCCCATTAAATCGAGATTCATTTAGCCAGACACCACCCGCACTAGCAGCCAAAATATCCAAAAACAAAAACCCGGCATTATGCCGGGTTTTTTCATACTCTTGACCAGGATTCCCTAAGCCAACAATTAACTTAATCACAGGACAACTTCACTTAATTCTTGCAAATTGCAAATAACAATTAATTAGCAATACGCAAAAAATCAAGATGTATCACGCGCGGCTTAGCCGGATGACGTTGCACACCTTTCAAAATTGCTTTTTCAGTTTTACCATCGACAATCACATTCAAAACAGCTGAATATACTTCATCGTGTGATAAGTGCTTTAGCACTTCATTGTGACTTAATGACAGCATTTGAGGTTCGCCATGCCCATAAATAATGGCAGGCACACCACCCGCACGACGAATTCTTCTTGCTTCAGACTTTCCTGCACCATTACGGTGTTCAGCTACAAACTCAAATACATTAGACATTTTATATTACCTTGCACCTTACTAGGCACGCTATTAAATTTTAATCCACATACATCGAGCTAACGGACTCGCCAGCCGAAATACGCCTAATTGTTTCAGCAAGCATTTCTGCCACGCTTAACTGCCTAATCTTACCCAGATCAACAGCCTCTTGACTTAATGGTATGGTATCCGTAACAACCAACTCATCAAGCTCTGAATTACGTAAATTTGACATTGCCGCACCAGACAATACAGCATGAGTACAATATGCAACAACCTTTGTTGCTCCATGCTTTTTAAGAGCACTTGCCGCATGACACAAAGTCCCTGCAGTATCTACTATATCATCCACTAAAATGCATGTTCGCCCTGAAACATCACCAATTATATGCATAACCTCCGACACATTTGCGCGAGGCCTACGCTTATCAATAATTGCCAAATCAGCATCTCCAAGTCGCTTAGCTAGCGCTCGAGCACGGACAACACCACCCACATCAGGAGAAACAACAATCAAATTTTTATACTGTTGACGCCAAATATCCCCAAGCAACAACGGAGATGAATAAACATTATCAACAGGGATATCAAAAAAACCTTGAATTTGATCCGCATGCAAGTCAATAGTCAATATACTATTTGCACCTGCCTGCTCAATCATTTTTGCAACTAATTTTGCACTAATAGAAACCCTTGCAGAACGCGTTCGACGATCTTGTCGAGCGTAACCATAATATGGCATGACTGCTGTTATTTTTGCCGATGAAGCCCGCTTAATAGCATCGATCATAACAAGCAACTCCATCAAATTTTCATTTGTTGGCGAGCATGTTGGTTGAATAACAAAAATTTCTTTGCCGCGGACATTTTCTTCAACTTCAAATGCAATTTCACCATCGCTAAAACGACCAAGTGTGGCCATGCCAAGACGCATATTGAGTTTTTTTACTATGCCTTCAGACAAAGCTAGGTTAGCATTTCCAGAAAACACCATGAGATTGGTGTCACTCATAAATACTCCATGAATGGATTAGCGTAGTAGATAATATGGCTGGGTCGCAAGGATTCGAACCTTGGAATGCGGAGATCAAAACCCCGTGCCTTACCGCTTGGCGACGACCCAATTTATTTAAGAAATAAAGGTGATTTATTACAACTTTTGGTGAGATAGGTTTGCCACTTGTCCTTAAGTGTAAGCTCTGCCTCAATAGCAAGTTCTTTTGAATCAAAAAGCGCAAATACACACGCCCCTGTCCCCGTCAATCTTGCCTCAGAAAAAACACTTAAATCACACAATGCTTTTCCAATTGCTTCATAATGCTTACAAACCACGTCAAGACAATCATTTCTTGCTTGCCCTGCGTTGAATTCGTCTATTGTTATCTTTTTACTATCTCTTGTCAACTCTTTTGATAAAAAAATATCTCGTGTATTAACATGGCAATCTGGCTTAATTATCAAAACCCATTGTTCTTGGACGACTATTCTTGATAATTTCTCACCAACGCCTTCTGCCCATGCAGCATGCCCGAATACAAATACGGGGACATCAGCCCCCAACTCAAGACCTAAAACCATTAACTTTTCTTGAGATAATTGTAAGTCCCATAATTTATTTAAAACAACAAGAGTTGTAGCCGCATCCGAACTACCTCCCCCTAAACCGCCTCCCATAGGCAAATTTTTCTCTAGTCGAATCTGAACACCACCAGCATACCCGGTTTCTTTTTTTAATACCTTAGCGGCCTTAACAATTAAATTGTCAGAATGTTCAACACCCGATATTGCATCCTCAAGCACAACACTATTTGAGCTAACTGGTAGAAATGTTAACCAATCACATAGTTCCACGAATTGAAAAACCGTTTGTAGTAAATGATAGCCATCTTCGCGCTGTCCCACTATATGCAACATTAAATTTAATTTTGCTGGCGCAGGATATTTCTCTCCCCACGAGTAGCTACTATTTTCAATTTCCATCTATACTCCATTGATCAATAAAAAGCTTCAACTTAACAGTTTCATTTGCAACAGTCATATTGCGCGGCAAAAGGTAGTTTTTAACGGATTGCATTGCCTTGTATTGATTGCGCCATCCCATTTGCTCGAATCCGTTCTCGATTTTTGTTGCTTCTTTGGATTTTTCTGGCACGCCCACCACCCAGTAACGCAAAGACGTTACTGGCACAAACAATCCAATTTCTTGATTAATCAATGCCTCGGGATCAGCGGAGGTTTTAACATCACCCCCACCTCGATCAATGGTGACACCCTCAGTGTTTAGTTGAATCAATACTGCCCCCTGCCCTAATGGACCAGATAGCTTGATAACCTCTTCACTGGGCAAATGTGACCAACTAATATTAGCCTGCTCTACATCATTCTTTGTCACAATGGCTATACGTCCCTCAAATGACCAATGCCGCAAATCATACAAATTATTTTGGGCATTGACATTAGATTGATAAGCTAAATCAGGCGTCGTTGTCACCATTGAACAAGCAGAAAGCAA
>CAJBJW010000319.1 GCA_903953455.1 uncultured Pseudomonadota bacterium
CAAATTCGGGATTGGAAAAGAGGAATTTGTAGCTACTATCGTGTACTTTGTTCATAATCCAATTATAAGCCTAAGCAATTCAAAAGGGTATACTCATTTGCATTAGGATTGAGCTAAGAGTGGTTGAAGATCCGCACTTAGATGGAATTCACTTTGAGGATATTTCAAAAATAATTATAAGCATCTCAAAACAGAGGAGTGATTTAGGCTTGAATACTAACGAACCTGCTTCAAATTCAATAACCAATAATTAGTTGCTAAGTGCTCCATGTTTTGACATGCTACGCATTAAGCATGGCGTATAATTGTGCTTGCAGTTATTCATAATAATAAGAGGGAACAATAATGATAAGATTTCCAGCAGAATGGGAAAAACAAACCGCTGTTTTAATCGCATGGCCACACGCGACAGGGGATTTCAGTAATCGTCTCGAGTCCGTTGAAGACACCTATGCCATCATTGCTGATACTATTACAGAGTATCAACGTTTATTCATTGTTTGCCGAGATGAAGACCATCAACGCCATATTCAAAAAATAGTGCAGCGCCACGAGGATATTGATTTCATTCATGCCCCAGTAAATGATATTTGGGTGCGCGATACGACGTTTTTAACCGTAGAAAAAGACCATACGCTGCATTATTTGAATTTCCAATTTAACGGTTGGGGTGAAAAATACGATTTTGCTCATGACAACGCATTGAATCATAAATTAGCCAATACGAAATATTTCAAAGGCAAATCGCATCACGATATTGATTTCATTTTAGAAGGCGGAAGTATTGAAAGTGACGGCGAAGGGACAATTTTGACCACGTCTCATTGTTTGCTCAATCCTAATCGCAACAGTTCCCTAAATAAAGAACAAATCGAAGAACAATTAAAAAATCATTTAGGGGCAAAACGTTTTTTATGGGTGAATCAAGAAAATTTATCCGGTGATGATACGGATGCGCATATTGATACGCTAGCACGTTTTTGTTCGCCAAATACGATTGCATACACCAGTTGTGATGAGATCGACAATCCCCATTATGAAAGTTTGCATCGCATGAAATTGCAACTTGAGGTGTTTAGAACGTTTGATGATAAACCGTATAATCTCGTTGCCTTGCCATTGCCTACACCTATTTTTGATGAAGACGATGAGCCATTACCAGCGAATTATTCCAATTTCTTAATTATCAATCACGCAGTCATGGTGCCAGTGTATGGCGATAAAAACGATGCAGTGGCGCTAGCGCGTTTAGCAGCCGTTTTTCCTGAACATAAAATTTTGCCCATTCCATGCCGTCCGCTAGTCCATCAATACGGCAGTTTACATTGCATGACAATGCAATTTCCAGAGCAAGCGAGAGGTTAGATATCTATGAAGAAAAAATTACTTGTATGTGCGGTTCAGCAACCGTGTGGCGATGATAGCCGGCAAGTTAATTTAGATTATTCGATTCAAAAAATCCGTGAAGCGGCAGCGCAAAACGCGGATTTAGTTGTTTTGCCTGAGTTGCATTTAGGAAAATATTTCTGCCAAACCGAGCATCATAGTGTGTTCGATTTGGCGCAAGCCATTCCGGGTGAAACGACCGCTATTTTGAGTGCGATAGCCAAAGAGTTGAGGATTGTGATTGTTTCAACGATTTTTGAGCGACGCGCGGCGGGTCTTTATCACAATACGGCTGTCGTCTTTGATAAAGACGGCAGTATTGCCGGTAAATACCGCAAAATGCACATTCCCGACGATCCCGCGTTTTATGAAAAATATTATTTTACACCGGGTGATTTGGGCTTTACGCCTATTGAAACGTCGATTGGCAAACTCGGTGTCTTAATTTGCTGGGATCAATGGTACCCTGAAGCTGCACGATTAATGGCACTTGCTGGCGCGGATGTGTTGATTTACCCCACGGCGATTGGCTGGGATAGAGACGATACTTGCGAAGAGCAAGCCAAGCAACTTGAAGCGTGGATTACCGTGCAACGCGGCCATGCGGTGGCGAATGGTTTGCCGGTGATTTCGTGTAACCGTATTGGCTTTGAAACAGCGCCTGATTCTGAGAGTGGTATTGAGTTTTGGGGAAACAGCTTTATTGCCGGTCCTCAAGGGGAGTTCTTAGCGCATGCGAATGCATCCGATACACAAATTTTAATGGCTGAAATTGATAAATCACACGCAGAAACAGTGCGGCGAATTTGGCCGTTTTTGCGAGACCGCCGTATTGATGCCTTTTCGGATTTAACTAAACGCTTTATTGATTAATTGATTAAAAGATGAAACCCGTCATCATTCCAATTGAAGAAATGCTGCATCACTACGGCGCAGAAGAGCAAGTGCAGCTAAAAAATGCGCTAGCAATTGTTACAAAAATTCCAGGGGATGCACAGTATATACGTCCACGAGGCGTTGATGTCGCGGCGATTTTGATGGGGTTCCATGTCGATTTTAAAACTATTTTAGCGGCTATTTTAAGTGATCCGCGGTTAGTAGATGGACAGAACACGTTAGATATTGAGGCGCGATTTGGGAGTACGGTTTTTGATTTAGTGCAGGGCGTGAATTGGTTAAATAATATTCGAGTTTATTCGCCTGAAATGGCGAGTCAACCCAATCAAGCAGAAACCATGCGTCGCATGTTGTTGTCGATGACTCAAGATGTCCGTGCGGTGCTCATTAAACTGGCTTATCGGATTGCGCGTCTGCGTAATTTACCCAGAGAATCGCAAGAAATTCGTCATTTTATTAGCAATGAAACACTTGATATTTATGCGCCAATTGCTAATCGTCTAGGTGTCCATCAGTTTAAATGGGAACTTGAGGATATGGCGTTTCGCTATCTTGATCCTGTTGCTTATCGTCATATTGCAAAATCCCTAGCCACTAATCGCGTGGCACGTGAAAGTAGTATTCAAGGGTTTATTGCCTTGCTTCAAAATACCCTTGCGAAAGAGAAAATCACCTGTCAATGCTACGGTCGTCCTAAACATATTTACAGCATTTGGAAAAAAATGCAGCGTAAAAATTTAGACATTGATGAGCTTTATGATTTGCTGGCTGTACGCGTGATTGTTGATAGTTTAATTCATTGTTATACCGTACTTGGTATTGTGCACAGTTTGTGGCAGACGATTCCAAAAGAATTTGATGACTACATTGCCAATCCTAAAGAAAACGGTTATCAATCGCTGCACACCGTTATTGTTGATCAAGAAGGCAACCGTATTGAAGTGCAAATTCGCACGCAAGCCATGCACGATTATGCTGAACTGGGTGTGGCTGCGCATTGGTCATATAAAGAAGGTGGCAAGCAATCCGCGACGATGGAAAAAAGCGTGGCTACCTTGCGTAAATTACTGGAAAACAAAACGCTTGAACCCACTTCAAGTGAAGAGTTTCGTAGTGAATTATTTAACGATCGCGTTTATGTTCTGACGCCTGCTGGGCGACTCGTCGATTTAATTAAAGGATCAACCCCACTGGATTTTGCTTATGCCGTGCATACGGAAATAGGGCATCGTTGTCGCGGTGCGAAAGTAGATGGTCGTATTGTGCCATTGACCTATATTTTAAAATCGGGTGAGCAAATTGAAATTTTAACGACGAAAGAAACAGCGCCTAATCGTAATTGGATCGATCCTAATTTAGGGTATTTAAAATCGCAACGCTCGATTCAAAAAGTTAAAAATTGGTTCCGCCAACAAGAAGAACTCGCGCAAGCCGACAGTAAAGTGGAATCACCACCAACTGTTGTTGAAACGGCAAAAGAGGTGCCTTTAATAAATAGTGTGCGAGCGAATAAAAGTCTGCATGCTTGTGAG
>CAJBJW010000320.1 GCA_903953455.1 uncultured Pseudomonadota bacterium
AAAAGAAAAAGTCAATTTAGAAACAGCCAAAATTCATTGGAAAGACCTGCAACGTTTTTTTGCAAAAGGTGAAGCGGTTTGGGTGTCAAGTGAGCTTGATTTAGTTGAGGTGGGATATCAATTTTCCATCGATAGTAAATCGCATGTGCAAGTTTGGATGGAAAATAATCAAGTTGCTTTAGTGTCTGATGCTCAGGCGCTGCGCTGGTTTGAAAGTCATGCAGAGCTTTGGGCGGTGGTGGTTAAACCGTGGATTTTGGTGCAAGAATAAATCACATCGGTGACAGACAATTATTTTTGGCTGCCACCGATAAATTCATATTTTTTTAACGACTTCTACTGCGTGAACCTTGTGTTTTTGGTTTTGCGCCGGGTGCTTGATTTCGCGCAACATAGCCTTTCTTCTCAGCAGGTTTTGAATGGCGAAAATCTTTTTTACCTGTTTCTTTGTTTGGCGCTTTCTTTTTAGGTGCGTCAATCACATTTAATGAAACAGGTTCATAACCAGTATCAGCAATGCGTGGCAATTTGCGTTTGAGTAATTTTTCAATTTCAGCTAATTGACTCGATTCTTCAGGTGATACTAACGAAATTGCAGCACCTAACGCGCCAGCACGACCTGTACGCCCAATACGATGAATATAATCTTCAGGGACTTGCGGCAAGTCGTAATTCACCACATGCGGCAAATCATCAATATCGAGTCCACGCGCGGCAATATCGGTGGCAACAAGGACAGATACCTTCCCGTTTTTGAATAAATCTAGCGCTTTTGTGCGAGCACCTTGCGTTTTATCACCATGTAGCGCTGCAGAGCGAATGCCGTCAGTGACTAATTGTTTTTCTAAGCGATCAGCGCCATGTTTGGTGCGAACAAAGACCAACACTTGTTGCCAATTATTACTGCCAATTAAATAAGACAGTAATGCGCGTTTATTTTCGCGAGCAATACCGTAAACCAATTCTGAAATATTATCAGACGTCACATTAGGCTTGGCGACTTCAACTAAAACTGGATTTTGTAATATCTGATTCGCTAAGGCTTTGATAGGCGCAGAATACGTTGCCGAGAATAATAAATTTTGGCGTTGCTTAGGCAAGTTTCCAATAACACGACGAATGTCAGGTAGAAAACCCATGTCCAGCATACGATCCGCTTCATCAAGTACCAGCATTTCCACGCTACTTAAATTGATGTTTCGCTCGTTCATGTGGTCACAAAGACGCCCTGTTGTCGCCACAATAATATCGCAGCCATGACGCAGTTGACGAATTTGCATATTGATACTTGCACCGCCCACAACCATTTCTGCAATGAGGGGTAGATGTGCGCCATAGGTTTTAATACTTTCAAGCACTTGCGCAGCGAGTTCACGCGTTGGCACTAACACTAATGCGCGAATACGGCGTGGTTTTTGATGTGGATCGTGATTTTCCATCAAACGATGTAGAAGCGGCAATGTAAAACCAGCTGTTTTCCCTGTTCCAGTTTGTGCGCCAGCCAGTACGTCTTTGCCAGCAAGAATATGGGGGATAGCTTGTTTTTG
>CAJBJW010000321.1 GCA_903953455.1 uncultured Pseudomonadota bacterium
CAGTTTTGTAAGGGCTTGCCTAGCTTGTTTTTGAATATCAAAACCACATAATTCAATATGCCCTTCATGCGTATTATATAAATGGGTAATCAATGAAAAGAGCGTACTTTTCCCCGCACCATTTTCACCCAATAATAACGTACATTCACCCGCTTGAATCTGAAAACTAACATTATTTAACGCTTTTTTTGCGCCATAAGAAAACGTCAGGTGTTCAACAACTAACGCTATTTTGTCTGATGTATTCATGGTTTCACCGCCACGCCCCAAGGATATGTGCCAACGCCAACCGATTTCGTGACAATTTGCGATTCTAAATCAATAATAGACATATCATTACTCACGCCATTTGTCGTATATAAGCGTTTTTGATCAGGCGAAAAAGCCAAATTCCACACGCGTGAGCCAACGAGTAAATATTTTTCCACTTCAAGCGTTTGCGCACTAACGACAGCAACGCGATTTGCAGGACCTAACGCCACATAAGCGCGTGTGCGATTTTTATCAATCACAATGCCAACGGGCTGAATTTTTTCTTTCGTCACGCCTTGAATAGAAAAATTAATAGTTTTTACCGCTTGCTTCGTATTTGCATCTAACACCATCAAATTTCCCGCCATTTCGGATGTGACCCAAAGCTGTTGACTATCGGGTGTGAACGTCACAAAACGTGGCCGTGGATCAACAAGCGTGTTATCCACAATTTCTTGAGTTTTTACGTCAATCCAATGCACCATATTCGTGGTTTCTGACGCGCTAATTAACCATTTATTATCTGGACTTACGGTAATCCCTTCTGGTTCAACACCCACTTTGATTTGCTTAATGACTTTCTTTTTTGCCAAATCAATGACCGTTACCAAACTATCATCTTCATTTGACACATACATTTTGTCGCCTGTTGGACTGAGCGCGAAGGTTTCGGGATCTTTGCCTGATGGTAAACGACCTGTTTCTTTGAGTGTTTGTGCATCAAACACTTTAATCGTGTTGTCATCACTCGTAGCCACATATAACTGTTTAAAATCAGAACTAAACGCAATACCGCGCGGACGCTTACCTATCGGTACTGTTTTAATTAGAGTGCCGTCAACGGGATTCACAATCGCCAACGCGTTATCTTTCTCAAGGGTAATAAACACACTTTCGGCGTGTGCTACGCCAAAAAATGCACTTAATGCTAAACAAATTATTTTTTTATTCATAGGGGAAAAATAGGTCAAAAGCAGATAAGTTTCTGTCATATTACAAGTAAAAAAATGTCAAAATGTGTACGAACCGACATGATAAATTACGCTATTAGCTTCTTCTTGCCAATTAGAGCAGATGGTAATAAAAAAAGGCCAATGAAAGCATTGGCCTTTTTACGTTAGAGCTAAGTATTATTTGAGAACACGCAAATTAGGTTTTGCTTTTTTAGGTGTTTCTTCAACAACAGGTGGTGGGGGCTCATCATTTTCAGACTCTTCCACTTCAAACACCATTCCCTTACCATTTTCTTTAGCATAGATAGCCATTACTGCCCCAATAGGAACATAAATGTAAGTCGATTTCCCATTAAAGCGCGTATTAAATTCGATTGCTTCATTACCGAGTGACAACGCATCAATGGCTGCAGGGCGAACATTTAAAACGATTTGCCCATCTTGAACAAATTGCTCTGGGACCATTGCATCTAAATGATTCGCATCCACTAATAAATGCGGTGTGAATTCATTATCTAAAATCCACTCATAAATCGCACGGATTAAATAAGGCTTTAAATGTGTCATCGTGGCAATTCCGCCATGTCTTTTTCAACTTCACTCAGACTACGTCTAAACGCTGGACGATTAAACATACGCTGCGCGTATTTATTAATAACATCATCTTGTGCCGAACTTAAATCAATACCCACACTTGGCATGCGCCAAAGCAGCGGTGTTACGACGCAATCGATTAATGAAAATTCATCGGTCATAAAATAAGGACGCGCTGCGAAAATAGGCGCTGAATTGAGTAAACTCTCACGCAACATTTTTTTCGCTTTCGCTGATTTTTTCTCACCAGTGTAAAGCACATCATGAAGTAATTGATACCATTCTTGATCAATTTTTTTAATTAACATACGTGCATTAGCACGTGAAACAGGATCCATTTGATGCAGCGGTGGATGCGGAAAACGCTCGTCCAAATACTCCATAATAATTCGCGATTCATAAAGCACTAAATCACGCTCAATTAAAGTCGGGGAAACACCACTGGGATTCTCCTTCAATAATTCTCTTGGTGGATTTTCAGTATCATAATATTCAATATCGGCAGTAATGCCTTTTTCTTGTAAAACTAAACGAGCACAATGGCTCATGGCGCAATTGGGAGAAGAGTAAAGAATCATCACAGATTTACGGGCAGCTATATTGGTCACAAAAATAACCTAATTTTCAAGAATAAATCTTAAAAACTGGTTGGATTATACACGATTGAGTCATCGACTAGGCGGTGAGTAAAAGCTACTCGCCGCCCTATTTTAATGCCTAATGAACATCTTTCCAGTATTCTTTTTTCAGTAAATACGCAATTACTAGGAAAATAAGTAGGAAAAATATAACATATTTGCCTAATTGTTGCCGTTCTAATTGAACTGGTTCACCAACATAGACTAAGAAATTCACTAAATCATTCACGGTTCGATCAAATTCTTCAGCTGTTTGCGTCCCTTTTCCTGAATTTACCAACTTTTCAATCGTTTTCTGTTCGCCATGCGTAACATAAACAGGTGTTTGCTCACCTTGCAATTGCCAAAGTGGATTTGGCATACTAACATCTTCAAAAACAATATTATTCACACCAAAAGGTTTGCTTTTATCAACATAAAACCCTTTGAGATAACTATAAAGCCAATCTGCGCCACGTGAGCGGGCAATGAGTGATAAATCTGGTGGCTGGATACCAAACCATTTTTCAGCATCATGCTGATTCATCGCGCTATGCAATTGCTCATAAATACCGGCACCTTCAGGAGCAATATCAGTTAGAACATGTTTTTCATCTAATCCTAAATCCACTGCAATTCGCAAATAACGAATATGTTTCGCAGAATGACACCCTAAGCAATAAGTCACAAAGTGTTTCGCGCCACGTTGAAGTGACATTTTATCTGATAAATCAATATCCGCTTCTTGTAGTTCAACGCCTGACGATGCGTAAATATGTGAAGAAAGAAGCAATAACAATAGTGAAAGTAATTTTTTCATAATCAATCCAGACTCTCTTTCAAATATTTTGCAAAACGAATTAAAACATGTTTAGTGCCTTCAACATTAAAACGTCTTTTAATTACCGCGCCTTTGTCTGTTTCAATTGATTTCATTTCAGTCACTTCATTCCATAGCGCAATTAAGGCTGGAATTTTCTCTTCTAAACTTGGATCTAACGTCAAATGATTAGGCACAGGCTTGAATTTTTCCCATCTTGTATAAATTGGCATGAGTAAGAAAAAGCCAAAATAGATAGCAGTAAAAATTCTTGCCATTGTTGTCGCTAAGGGCGTCACAGGTTGCGTACCAAGGTACCCTAACGCAATAAAGCTAATCACAAACAACATCAACGCTTTTTTATAAATGCCACCACGATAGCGGATCGACTTTACTTTTCCACGATCCAGCCAAGGTAATAAGAATAAAACGACAATCGCCCCACCCATGCCAATAACGCCGGCAAATTTATCAGGAATCGCACGCAAAATAGAATAAAAAGGGGTGAAATACCATACCGGTGCAATATGCTCAGGTGTCTTCATAGGGTCAGCAGGAATAAAGTTCGCTGCTTCCAAGAAATACCCACCCATTTCCGGCATATAAAAAATGACTGTAGCAAAAAACAACAAAAAGACCGCAACGCCTACCACATCTTTTACAGTGTAATAAGGATGGAACGGAATACCATCGACAGGATGCCCCCAAGGATCTTTAGATTTTTTAATGTCAATGCCGTCAGGATTATTGGAGCCTACTTCATGTAGCGCAACAATGTGCATAAATACCAATAAAACTAAAACTAAAGGTACCGCGATTACATGAAAAGCAAAAAAGCGGTTTAGCGTGGCATCAGACACCACATAATCACCGCGAACCCATAAACTTAGTTCGTCACCAATCACAGGAATAGCACTAAAAAGTGAAATAATTACCTGAGCGCCCCAATACGACATCTGACCCCATGGCAATAAATACCCCATAAAGGCTTCTGCCATTAGCGCAACGAATAGCAACATGCCAAAAATCCAAACTAACTCACGCGGCTGTTTAAACGAACCGTAGAGCAAACCTCGAAACATGTGCAAATAAATCACAATAAAAAAGGCAGACGCACCTGTGGAGTGCATATAACGCACAAGCCAGCCCCAATTCACGTCACGCATTATATATTCGACAGAATCAAAAGCGAGCTTTGCATCAGGCTTATAATTCATAGTGAGTAAAATACCCGTCACAAACTGATTCACTAAAACCAGTAAAGCAAGTGATCCGAAAAAATACCAAAAATTGAAATTCTTAGGCGCGTAATAATGCGCCATATGATCATTCCAAACTTTCGCTAATGGGAAGCGTTCAAGCACCCAATTACCACAAAGTGTCAAACGGGACGGTTTAATATTCATGCGATTTTTCCTTCTGCTTCGCCAATAATAATTTGCGTATCATTCACATAACGATATGGCGGCACTTCCAAGTTAGTTGGCGCAGGTACACCTTTATAAACGCGCCCAGCTAAATCAAACCATGAACCATGACATGGGCAAAAAAACCCCCCCTTCCAATTTTCACCTAAATCATGTGGTGCAACTTCAGGGCGAAATGTAGGTGAACAACCTAAATGCGTACACAAACCCACCGCCACAAAAATTTCCGGTTTTAAAGAACGCGCAGGATTTTTACTTAATTCAGGTTGACTGGATTCCATAGATTGTGGATCACGCAGTTCACCATCTAACGTGGTCAGTGTTTTTAATACTTCCGGTGAGCGCTGTAAAACCCACACAGGTTTTCCTCGCCAAGCAACGCGAATTAATTGCCCTTCTTCTATTTTGCTAATGTCCACTTCAACGGGGGCACCTGCTGCCATCGCTTTTACACTTGGCTGCATTTGCGACAAAAAGGGAACTGCCAAATAGCCGCTGCCAACAGCGCCCACAACAGTTAATGCTGTGGTTAAAAACTGTCGCTTGGACTTATCAACACGTTCATCAATCATAAGAACTCTCCTAGTTAATACTGCACTTTTTTTTGTTTTTATTCCTGCCAATATAACATTAGAATGCACTGCATTTGAAGTGCTTATCATTAATTATGTGACGAAATATCAAATTTACTACACTTTCTTAACGGTTTACTGATGAAATTACACAATAGTTTGACTTAGTTGCATCGAGTAATAGAGAATAAGCGGATGATAGATAAGCAATGTGTTGTTTAACTTTTTTAACTCACTCAAAATAATTGATAAAAACACGGATGGATAATCACGTTCCGACTCAAGATAGTATAGTTACCGTTCACAACCTCACATTTTCTCGCGGTGAAAAGAAAATATTTGATGATATTTCATTAGAATTCGAACGCGGCAAAGTCACGGCGATTATGGGACCAAGTGGAACGGGAAAAACCACCCTTTTAAAACTCATTGGGGGGCAACTGTTCCCAGATCATGGCAGTATTATGGTGAGTGGGCGCAATATACACCATCTTAAGCACGATGATTTATATGCGCTACGTAAACGCATGGGTATGTTATTTCAAAGTGGTGCGTTGCTCACCGATATGAGTGTATTTGAAAACGTAGCCTATCCTTTGCGCGAACATACACAATTACCTGAATCAATGATTCGCACGCTTGTGTTAATGAAATTAGAAGCTGTCGGTTTGCGCGGTGCACGTGATTTAATGCCAAATGAATTATCAGGTGGTATGGCAAGGCGCGTTGCATTAGCAAGAGCCATCGCACTTGATCCAATGATGATCCTCTACGATGAACCGTTTACCGGACAAGATCCGATATCAATGGGTGCATTAGTACATTTAATTAAAGCATTAAATACCACTTTAGGATTAACGAGCATCATTGTTTCACACGATGTACATGAAACAGCGGCTATTGCCGACTATATTTATGTTCTCTCTGAAGGCAAAGTGATCGGACAAGGTACTCCAAAAGACATTTTCGACTCGCCTTCTTTGTGGGTACAGCAGTTTATGAATGGTGCTGCAGATGGTCCCGTTCACTTTCATTATCCAGCTAAAAACTATATGGAAGATTTATTGCACTCTGAAAAACCGATTTTTTCACGTCAACGCCCACCTAATGATAGAACAACAAAACGTAAACGGTATTCATAATGGAATTCTTTCAAAATTTAGGGGCTAGCACGCGTTCAAGTTTTACAAAACTTGGGCGCGGTAGTTATTTCCTAGTTCATCTGCTTGCTGGTATTTCTAGTGTTCTAGTTCGCCCGCGCTTATTACTCAAACAATTACATTCTGTAGGTGTTTTATCATTTCTGATTATTAGCATTTCCGGCTTGTTTGTTGGCATGGTACTGGGTTTACAGGGGTTTTATATCCTCTCTCGCTTTGGTGCTGAGGAAACGCTAGGTGTAATGGTGGCAGCGTCACTTGTACGAGAACTTGGCCCTGTTGTCACGGCATTGTTATTTGCAGGACGTGCTGGCTCGGCATTGACGGCGGAAATCGGCTTAATGAAAGCCACTGAGCAATTATCGGGTATGGAGATGATGGCTATTGACCCCATCAAACGTATTATTTCACCCCGTTTCCTAGCTGGATTCTTATCCATGCCCTTACTTGCGGCATTATTTAGTTGCGTAGGCATCATTGGCGGTCAACTAGTGGGTACGGGCTTACTTGGTGTTGATGACGGTGCTTACTGGTCGCAAATGCAAGCTAACTTGGATTTTCAAGGCGACATTATCAATGGCGTGATTAAAAGTATTGTGTTTGGTTTCGTCACCTCTTGGATTGCTTTATTTGAAGGCTATGATTCCATTCCAACCGCTGAAGGGGTAAGCCGTGCGACAACGAGAACGGTTGTTAATTCAGCTTTTAGTATTTTAGGATTAGATTTTATTTTGACTGCGCTTATGTTTGGAGATAATTAAGGTATGCCACACAACAAAACTCAAGACACCTTAGTGGGACTCTTTGTTGCCAGCGGGATTGCTAGTTTGTTTTTTCTCGGTTTACACGTCAGTAATTTGAGCTCGTTTTCACATGGCAAAACTTTTGAAATCACAGCACGCTTTTCAAACTCGGGCGGATTGAAAGTCAAATCGGCTGTTTCTGCCGCTGGGGTGAAAATCGGAAGCGTTAAATCAATTACCTTTGACCCAAAAACTTACGAATCTGTCGTTAAAATGGACATTGATGCACAATACAAAACATTGCCTGATGACAGTTCAGCGAGTGTTTTTACCGCAGGTTTACTCGGTGAGCAATATGTTAGTTTAGATGGTGGCGGCTCTGATGACTATTTGAAAAATGGGAGCAAAATCGAAATCACTAATTCTGCACTGATTTTGGAGAAAGCATTAGGCCAATTTTTATTTAAATCTGCCGAAGAAAAAAAAGGCGGTGATGATAAAAAAGGTAGCAGTAAAAAATGACGCATAAATTGAGCCTCATTTCCAAAGGTAATGGTCGCTGGTTGATTCATGGTGATCTAACTTTTGCAGGAATTAACAAAAAAATTATCGACTCCCCTCCTTTCCTGCGGCAAGGAAAAGAAAATATCATCTTAGACTTAGCGCAAGTAACCAATACCGATAGCGCTGGCCTGGCCTTAATGATTGAGTGGATAAAACAAACACGCGCTCAACGCTTACGATTACATTTAAAAAATATACCCAATCAGTTGCTTAATTTAGCTAAGCTCACAGGCTTGGATAAAGCACCGTATTTTTCACTCGAATTACAAAAAAAAAACTAAATTTTATGGATAAACTTATTATCACAGGTGGCGCACGTCTTTCTGGCGAATTGCGTATTTCTGGTGCAAAAAATGCTGCATTACCTATTCTAGCCGCAACACTACTCTCACATGCCCCTGTAAGTGTTGGAAATGTTCCGCATTTACATGACATTACAACAACAATGGAATTACTCGGTCGCATGGGTGTTAAATTGACCGTTAACGAGAAAATGAGTATTCAAGTTGACGCAAGTTCAATTACCAGCTTTGAGGCTCCCTACGAATTAGTCCGTACCATGCGTGCGTCCATCCTCGTATTAGGGCCATTATTAGCGCGTTTTGGCGAAGCACGTGTATCGCTTCCAGGCGGTTGTGCTATTGGTTCACGTCCCGTTGACATTCATATCAATGGTCTGATTCAAATGGGCGCCGACATTTCACTTGAAGGCGGGTTTATTCATGCAAAAGCGAAACGATTAAAAGGCTGTCGTTTAATGCTCGAGCAAATTACCGTTACCGGTACAGAAAATTTGTTAATGGCAGCAGTATTAGCCGAAGGCACAACTATAATGGAAAATGCCGCAAAAGAACCTGAAGTCACCGATTTAGCAAATTTCCTCAATGCCATGGGCGCCAAAATTTCAGGTATCGGTACAGATGTACTCGTCATTGAAGGCGTGGAAAAATTGGGTGAAACGAGTATTCATTACGATATTTTACCTGACCGAATTGAAACAGGAACTTACTTAATCGCAGCGGCAATTACTGGTGGAAGTGTCCGCTTAAAAGATACTCGGCCTGATTTACTTGATGCAGTGCTCGCTAAGCTCATAGAAGCAGGCGCTGAAATTAACACCGGCGAAGATTGGATTTCGCTTGATATGCACGGTAAACGCCCTAAAGCAGTGTCACTGCGTACACTACCCTACCCCGCGTTCCCAACAGACATGCAAGCGCAATTCTGCGCATTAAACGCGGTAGCAGAAGGTGTTGGCATTGTCACTGAAACCGTTTTTGAAAATCGTTTTATGCACATCCACGAATTACAGCGGATGGGAGCAGATATTCGCTTGGAATCAAACACGGCCATTTGCACTGGTGTTGAAAAATTAACCGGTGCACCTGTCATGGCAACAGATTTACGTGCTTCTGCTAGTTTAGTCATTGCCGCCTTAGTGGCGCAAGGTGATACAACGGTTGACCGCATCTATCACATTGATCGCGGTTATGATCATATTGAAGAAAAACTCACCCAACTCGGCGCAACGATTCGTCGTGTACCAAAGTGAGATGAGTACTATGATTACCATTGCTGTATCTAAAGGTCGTATCTATGAAGAAGCCTTGCCATTGCTTGCAAAAATGGGCATTGAACCCATTGATAATCCCGAAACGAGTCGAAAATTAATTTTGCCAACCACGCGAGATGATGTGCAATTAATTATTATTCGTGCCACCGATGTTCCGACGTTTGTCGAATATGGCGCGGCAGATTTTGGCATTGCCGGTAAAGATGTACTGCTTGAGCATGGATCTGAAAATTTATACGAACCTATTGATTTGAATATCGCCTGCTGCAAATTGATGACCGCAGCACATAAAGATGCGCCGCCTATTTCTGGGCGTGTTCGCGTCGCAACGAAATATGTCACTATCGCTGAACAATATTTTGCCAGCCTAGGGATTCAAGCTGAGATTATCAAATTATATGGCTCCATGGAGCTTGCACCCTTGGTTGGCCTTGCAGATTGCATTGTCGACCTCGTTGATACGGGCAACACATTGCGGGCAAATCATTTAGAGCCACGTGAATTAATTATGAATATCAGCTCACGCCTCGTTGTTAATAAAGCGGCTATGAAAATGAAAAATGCGGCAGTCGCGGCGCTGCTTGCACAATTTGAACAAATATTAATTGAAAACAATTCTTAAAACACTTTTTGGCATCTAACCGATTATGAGCAATATCCGCATTCAAAAACTCAATGCAAGTGACACCCATTTCAATGCACAATTAACGCAATTACTCGCATGGGATGAAACTGACGACTTCGCTATCCATCAACAAGTTCTCGATATTATTAGCAATGTTCGCAAAAATGGCGATAAAGCCGTTATCGAATACACAAATCGCTTTGATCATTGCGCGATTGCCCATGCAAATGAATTGGAACTCTCTCCAGAGGCATTAAAAGCGGCATGGAACAATTTACCCGTCGATCAAGCACGTGCATTGGAACTCGCTGCAGAGCGAATTCGTGATTATGCGACGCATCAAAAAATGGAATCATGGCAACATACTGAAGCGGACGGGACAATATTAGGTCAAAAAGTGACACCACTGGATCGAGTTGGTTTATATGTACCGGGTGGTAAAGCCGCTTACCCTTCATCAGTACTCATGAATGCTATTCCAGCAAAAGTGGCTGGCGTTCCCGAACTCATTATGGTGGTACCCACGCCGCATGGTGAAACAAATGAATTAGTTTTAGCAGCGGCCTATTTAGCAGGTGTTGATCGTGTTTTTACCATTGGCGGTGCGCAAGCTGTCGCTGCATTGGCTTACGGTACAGAAACGATTCCCGCAGTCGCTAAAATTGTAGGCCCGGGGAATATTTATGTCGCTACCGCTAAAAAATTAGTGTTTGGTCAAGTGGGCATCGACATGATTGCTGGACCGTCAGAAATTTTGATTATTTGTGATGGCAAAACCAATCCCGATTGGATTGCAATGGATTTATTCTCTCAAGCCGAACACGACGAAAATGCACAAGCTATTTTAATTAGTAATGATGCTAGCTATCTCGACGCGGTTGAACAAAGCATTAATACACTTCTACCCACAATGGAACGCGCGGATATCATTCGCACCTCATTGACTACACGTGGCGCGTTAATTCTTGTTGAAAATTTAGAGCAAGCCGCGCAAGTTTCCAACATTATTGCACCTGAGCATTTAGAGCTTTCTGTTGAAAATCCCGAAAGACTCTGCGAACACATTCGCCATGCTGGCGCTATCTTCATGGGACGCTACACAGCGGAAGCGTTGGGCGATTATTGCGCAGGCCCAAATCATGTTCTGCCTACATCAAGTACAGCACGGTTTTCGTCACCACTCGGTGTATATGATTTCCAAAAACGCTCAAGTTTGATTAATTGCTCGGCAGTGGGTGCCAATACCCTTGGCAAAATAGCGTCAACGCTCGCGCGTGGGGAAAGTTTAACCGCACACGCCCGCTCTGCTGAATACCGTCTTTTGTAAATTTTTTTAGGATTCATAAATCCCCCATTTATCTATTGAAAAAAACGGTGTACTATCACGATTCACCTAAAACAATAATTATTATAAGGGGGATTTATGGGGGAAATAATTGAAATATTTTTTTTCATGTTCGTGATTGCAGGTATTGCCTTTCTACCACTTGGTTACTTTATTTATAAATATACAAAAGACGATTCAAAACCGCCATTTAGTGATTTTGAGCACCACGAAAATCATGGCGAATCTGCGATTGACGGGTATATTGAAAAAATCATGAGTGCTGTCAAAGGCAAATTCAGTCATCACTGATTTTTGAAAGCCAAAAAAAGCCCAGCAACCTAATTTAATTACTGGGCTTTTTCATATCCACTGTTGCATAAATCAGCTTAAGGCACTGCAATACGCTCAAGTAAAATTGTAATCACATCATCCGTCGTCATCCCTTCTGCTTCCGCTTCATAAGATAAAATCAAACGATGTCTCAGTACATCAAACGCCATCTCTTGAATATCTTCTGGCGCTACATAATCGCGTTGAGCTAACCATGCTTTTGCACGAGAGCAACGATCAAGCGCGATACTTGCACGTGGACTTGCACCATATTGCAACCAACTTGCCAAATCGTCACCATAGGCTTTAGGATTGCGAGTAGCCAAAATAATTTGCAATAAATAATCTTCTAATGCATCAGAAAGATGTAAATTTAATACTGCATTTCTCGCAGCAAATAAAGTGGTCTGCTCAATGGGTTTAAAGGTTTTCTTAATCGTTTGTCCACCCTGCTTAGCTTCTTCACGGACAAGTCGCAAAATTGTTTTTTCATGCGCTGCGTTTGGATAATCCACTTTTACCTGAAGTAAAAAACGATCTAATTGCGCTTCAGGCAATGGATAGGTACCTTCTTGTTCAATAGGATTCTGCGTTGCCATCACCATAAAAAGCGCAGGTAATGGGTATGTAGCTTGTCCCACCGTAATTTGACGCTCAGCCATCGCTTCAAGTAATGCAGATTGGACTTTAGCAGGTGAGCGATTGATTTCATCGGCTAAAATTAAATTATGGAATAAAGGGCCTTTTTGAAATTCAAATGTCCCTTGTTGGGGGCGATAAATTTCAGTACCCGTTAAATCAGCTGGCAATAAATCAGGCGTAAATTGTACTCGATGAAAATCACCTTCAATTCCACGACTTAAGACATTAATCGCTCGTGTTTTGGCCAAACCAGGCGCACCTTCAACTAAAATATGCCCATCCGCAAGTAATCCAATGAGCATCCGCTCAACTAATACATCCTGTCCAATAATTTCATGGCTGATGTAATTTTTTAACTCAATTAATGCTTTTTGAATATCTGACATAACTAATTTTTAAACCGTTGCGTGTTTACGTTTGTAGAGAATAGATGAAAGCACGGATAAGCCAATGAAAGTAGCACCGATTAAACCCGTGACAACTTCTGGAATTTCATACTCCATGCTCGCTAACATGATACCTGCAAGCGCACCAATCGCATAATGCGCGCCATGCTCTAAAAAGACATATTCATCGAGTGTGCCTTGACGCACTAAGTACACCGTCAAACTTCGAACAAACATCGCGCCAATAGCAAGACCTAACATGATAATGACCACGTCTTGCGTGATGGCAAATGCACCAATAACGCCATCAAATGAAAATGATGCATCTAAAATTTCTAAATAAATAAAACTCATCATGCTGCCGCGTTTAATGGCTGTAGAGACTTCCTCACCTTCTTCTTCATTTTCAAAAAGTGAGGACAAACTTCCTACTATGACGAACAAAATCACACCAGCAACACCTGCGGTGATAGCGGTTAAACGCTCTTCTTGTTCCAAGAATTGTTGCATGCCGAGCAAAATAGCTAAGGCAAATATAATTTCAATCGATTCTAATTTTCCAAAAGTAGCAATTTTTCTTTCTAAATAGCCAAGCCAATGCAGTTCACGGTCTTTATCAAATAGAAACGAAAAGAAAACCATTAACAAGAACATACCCCCAAACGCGGCAATTTGAACGTGTGACGCGGTGAGATGCATCGAATATGTCAGTGGATCATGCAATGCCATTTGTGCGACACTAACAAAATCAATCCCTGTTGCAAACACAACAATTGCAATAGGAAAGATTAAACGCATACCAAATACGGCAACTAAAATCCCCCATGTTAAAAAATAACGCTGCCAGCGCTCATCCATACGCTTGAGAATTGACGCATTGACCACCGCGTTATCAAAAGACAAACTCACTTCTAATACGCCAAGAATCAACGCTATCATCACCCCTGCGATACCACTCCAGTAAAACGCTGCGCTTAAACACAGCGCTGTAATGAGAAAAGATAATTGAAAATGCTTCATGAAAATTCCTAAAATTTGGTTTTTAAATAGCTGACTATAAGTGGATTTACATTTAAATCAATAGTGCTATAAATTTAAACTGTTAAAATAGCATTTTACATCTCTTATCATCACATTTTGAATTTATGTTTTTTTGTTGATATAAAAGTGTGTAATTTTTTGCGCTTACATTTAACAGACTTTAAAGTCACGTAGCGTCAAACTAAACGAGTGGATGGCGAATTGAATTCATCCTGAAGAATAACAACAAAACCATTGATTTTTATTTCCCTATTTCGAGTTTACGTTAAAATGAATAACTACGCCTATACTGAAGAATTTTATCAACGTGCCGATGAGCTAATTGACGCAGGCAAAGTTATTGACGGCAAAGGCTGGGTACCAGCTACCAGCGGTAATTTTTCTGCGCGTCTATCTGATGGCACTATTGCCATGACCGTGTCCGGTAAGCACAAAGGAAACTTGCAAAGAGCAGACATTATGCTCACTGACGCATTGGGTAAACCGCTTGATGGAAAAGTGCCCTCTGCTGAGAGTTCGCTGCATATTCAACTCTATCAACGCTTTATTGATATTCAGTGCGTGTTACATCCTCATTCGCTCAATAGCACCGTCATCTCATTAAATTACAAGAAAAAAGTATCACTTAAAAATTACGAATTACTTAAAGCGTTCAGTGGCATCACGACGCATGAAAGCAAAATTATTGTGCCTATATTCCCTAATAATCAAAATATGACAGAATTAGCCGAAGAGGTTGAGTTGTATATGAATACACATGAGGATATTTATGCGTATTTGATTGCAGGTCATGGATTATACACTTGGGGTGCGAGTGTTGCTGAATCATTATCTTATCTTGAAGCGTTAGATTTCTTGTTCGCCTGCGAGCTACAATCTTAGATATTATAGAGGATGACCAACAAATGAGTCTTTTAACTATTTATTCTGACAATTCACTTAGTAACGCCTCTGTTTTTAAGTCCTTTGATGATATCGAGCATCAATTAAAAGCCATTGGCGTTCAATTTGAAAGATGGACTGCGCAAAAGGTACTGCCTGAAAAAGCCAGCAATGATGACGTGCTTGATGCTTATTCAGATTCTATTGATCGTTTAAAACTGCAGTATGGCTTTCAAACAGCTGATGTCATTAAATTGGATACGTCGCATCCCGACAAAGCAGCGATGCGTGAAAAATTCCTTAATGAACACACACACAGTGAATTTGAAGTTCGTTTTTTTGTCGAAGGGCGCGGACTTTTTTATTTACATGTAAATGATAACGTGTATGGCGTTTTATGTGAAAAAGGCGATTTAATTAGCGTACCTGCAGACGTCACCCATTGGTTTGATATGGGAGAACATCCGCATTTAGCCTGTATTCGGTTATTTACCAATCCTGAAGGTTGGGTGGCAAATTTTACAGACAGCGACATTGCATCACATTTTCCGACTTTAGACGCCATTAAAGGAGAATTGTCCGCATGATTAAGGCCATTATTACTGATATTGAAGGAACCACTTCTTCGCTATCGTTTGTTAAAGACGAATTATTCCCTTATGCAAGAGCGCACGTTGGAGAATTTCTTCACGCCAATACTAACAATGAAAACGTCATCAACATTCTTGATGCTGTCAATACACATGTTGGCAAAACGTTATCGTTAGATGAAGCAATTGACCAATTAATTGCTTGGATGGACAACGATGAAAAAATTACGCCACTCAAAGCGCTACAAGGGTTGATTTGGGAGTCGGGTTATCTACGCGGCGAATTAACGGGGCATTTATATAGCGATGCCATTCATAATTTGCAAACATGGAAAGCACAAGGATTTGATCTTTATGTTTATTCATCAGGTTCTGTGTATGCGCAGAAATTATTGTTTTCGCATACTGAGGCAGGTGATTTAACACCCTTGTTTTCGGGTTACTTCGATACCAATATTGGTAGCAAACAAGACAGTAATTCCTATGAAAATATTGTTGCGCACATAGGTCTCCCACCTGAGCAGCTACTATTTTTATCCGATATTGAAGCTGAATTGAACGCCGCGCAAGCCGCAGGTTTGCAAACCATTTGGCTCACGCGCGATCAAGCACCTCAAGCAGGCGCAACGCATTGGCAAGTACGGGATTTTGATTCAATTGAAGTGGAGCCTATAAGCGAATGAGTAAAAAGTTGTCTTTGCAAGAGCAATTACTCCAATCCGGTTTAGTGAGTAACGCTAAAGCAAAAAGCATTAAAACCGAAAAACATAAACAAGTACAAAAGCAACGTCACCACAATATTGACGTTGTTGATGAAACAAAGCAACTCGCAGAGCAAGCACATACTGAAAAAGTAGAGCGTGATCGATTACTCAATCAGCAACGACAAGACTTGCACAAACAAAAAGAATTTCACGCGCAAATAAAACAACTTATTGAACAACATCGCATCCCGATTGATTCAAAAGAAGCTGAAATCGCCTATCATTTCACAGATGATACGAAAGTTAAAAAACTCTACGTTACAGAGTTGCTGCGCGATAAATTATCTTCAGGCAAACTCGCTATCGTCAAAGATGACGCCACTTATGCAATAGTCAGTCACGATATTGCGCAAAAAATCAAAGAACGTGATGCCACGCAAGTACTCGTTTGCAATGAAGAAAAAACTGAAACACCCCAAGCAGACGACCCTTACGCCTCCTTTGAAATCCCCGATGATTTGATGTGGTAATCATCCAATTTTTTACACTTACCTTTACTTTTTTAAACAACTCAAAAAATGACTAAAAAAATCACTCGCGCTTTAATTAGCGTTTCAGATAAAACCGGTATTATTGATTTCTGCCGCGAATTGAATGCACTAGGCATTGAAATTTTATCTACCGGCGGCACTTTTAAAACGCTTACTGACAATGCAATTTCAGCCATTGAAGTGTCTGATTACACCGGTTTTCCTGAAATGATGGACGGACGAGTGAAAACGCTTCACCCTAAAATTCACGGTGGTATTTTAGGGCGACGCGGCATTGATGATGCAGTGATGGCTAGCAATGAAATTGCCCCCATTGATATGGTTGTCGTGAATTTATATCCATTTGAAGCGACCATTGCAAAACCCGATTGTGATTTTGAAACTGCCATTGAAAATATTGATATCGGTGGCCCGACAATGATTCGCGCGGCGGCAAAAAATCATCATGACGTGGCTATTGTCGTCAATCCATCTGATTACAGCGCGATTTTAGATGAATTAAAATCACAACAAACCGCTCTCACTCCACAAACCCGCTTTCATTTAGCACTCAAAAGCTTTGAGCACACCGCACGCTACGACACTGCCATTGCGACGTATTTAGGCAATATAAATGGTCAGCCATTTCCACAAACATTAAATTTGCAATTTTATCAACAACAAAGTTTGCGTTATGGCGAAAATCCACATCAAAATGCGGCTTTTTATGTTGAAAAAAATCCTGCTATCGGCACGATTGCGAGCGCGGTGCAACTGCAAGGAAAAGAGCTCTCCTACAACAATATTGCAGACGCTGATGCCGCACTAGAATGTGTACGCGCATTTAGCGAAAAACCGACCTGCGTCATTGTGAAACACGCAAATCCGTGTGGCGTTGCGCAAGCTGATACAAATTTTGCCGCGTATGATTTAGCGTATGCAACTGATCCAACGTCAGCATTTGGGGGAATTATTGCGTTTAATCAAGAACTCGATGAGCAAACGGCAGCCGAGATTGTGAAACGTCAATTTGTGGAAGTGATTATTGCCCCAAGCGTAAGCACTAGCGCGCAAGCTATTTTGGCAACAAAACAAAATGTACGCGTATTAACCGTTGGTGATTGGTCTTCGCAAACACAAACGTCACCATCGTTTGATTTAAAACGCGTCGCAGGTGGTTTACTGGTGCAAGATAAAGATGTTGGCGTCGTTCTTCGCCCCGACATGAAAATTGTCACCCAACGCGCACCAAGCGAACAAGAATGGACTGATTTATTATTTGCATGGAAAATTGCCAAATTCGTGAAATCAAACGCCATTGTGTATTGTAAAAATGGTCAACTTATCGGTGTCGGTGCGGGACAAATGAGCCGCGTCTATTCCGCTAAAATTGCAGGCATTAAAGCCCATGATGCCGATTTGATTGTTCAAGGCTCGGTTATGGCGTCAGATGCGTTTTTCCCTTTCCGCGATGGCATTGATTCAGCGGCTGAAGTAGGCATTACAGCGGTTATTCATCCCGGTGGTTCTATGCGTGATCAAGAAGTTATTGATGCCGCAAATGAAGCGAATATCGCTATGCTATTTACGGGTATGCGCCATTTCCGCCATTGATTTAAGACGTATTCATGAATATTTTTGAGTTAAATAATTGCCACTGCGGTACTGAAGTGAGCTACGCGCAGTGCTGTGAACCTTTCCACAATGGCACGGATTTTCCCCGTACAGCGCAAGTGCTAATGCGTTCGCGCTATAGCGCGTATGTGGTAAAAGATGCAGATTATTTACTCGCAACATGGCATAAAACTACGCGACCTAATCATATTGATTTTTCGAACGATAAGACAAAGTGGCAAAAATTAGTGATTTTGCACACCAAAAAAGGCGGTGTCAATGACGATAAAGGGCGCGTGGAATTTAATGCGTTTTATGTTCAAGACGGTGAAGACCGGCTGATTCATGAAATCAGCCGTTTTAAAAAAATCAGTGGACGTTGGTTTTATGTGGACGGTGTGCTGGACTAGCGAAAGCTATCCGGTAACCAGCCATTGTTGACACAATCTCGAAAACACCACGCTGGCGTGGTTTCTGTTTTATAACTCCAAAAAAACCAACCTAAATATTTTTCAAATGTGGCCAGTTGCGCTGCGGCGTAACCACGATAGGCGACGTTTAGTTGAAAATCATCCATGGTTTCAAGTGCATGATTAAAAGGCCCTTGCGCCCAAAGTGACACGACTTGTAAATCAAGACCTAAGCTCCATTCGCCCAAATACGTTTGATGCTTTAACTCATTAATAATATCATCGGCTTCGGATTTCCATTCACCACTGGCTTTGCGGATATGGGTATAAATATCAGAATCCACATCCACACGATCAAAGCATTGATAACGATGAATATCAAACACAACATTTTCAAATTCGGGCGCAGGCATAAAGCCGATATACTCACGAAAAGAGCGAAAACCATCGTGAAAAACCACCGCCACCGTATCGGGTAAGCAATATTTACGAATACGATGATAAGCAAGCGTATAGTAATTTTTCAAATAATCGGTTGGAATATCCCAACGTGGCTCATTAATCACTTGAATACCATGCAATGCAGGTCGATGCGCATAACGCTGCGCTAAGCGCTCCAAAACGCTCAATGAATGTTCTAAATACACTTCTTGCGTGTGCCACTCACAGACATCTTTGATGCC
>CAJBJW010000322.1 GCA_903953455.1 uncultured Pseudomonadota bacterium
TGGATTTATGCAAAATTTACTTATCTTAGAAAATGAAAACAATAGTATTTTTTTAGGTAAATTAATTACTAAAATTGAATATATATCTATACTGCCCGTATTTTTTCATAGTGCGCCTGAGGCTTTGGATTGGTGTGAACAGAATACAGTTGATATTGTTTTAATTGGATGTCGGTTACCCATTGCTATTTCTTTAGATTTTCTTGCTCAACTTCAGCGTATTTTAAATAATCAAAATATACCTATTATTTTGATTGCGTCTCAAAGTGCCATGGATATAAGACTCCGAACCTTAGAGTTAGGGGTAACTGATTTTGTGTCCGTGCCAGTTGAACATATAGAACTGGAAACTAGAATTAAAAATGCCTTCAAAACACGTCTAAATCAAAAAAACTATTTGCTTGCGCAAGAAAAAATTCACGAATTACAAAAGCTGGAATTTATGAATTGTTTAACCGCTGGCGTTGCCCACGAATTCAATAATATTTTATATATTATTCGGGGATATAGTGATTTGAATTCACTGACTATTGATGATATGGATTCTCAATATGATTCAATCGATGAGTTAAAATCAAGTATTCTCTCTAATAGTACCAAAATTAACAAAGCCGTTATTAAAGGTAAAACGCTCGTCGAACAAATGCTAGTCTATTGTCGACGCGATGAAATACATAAAGAAATTAAGCCGCTGAATGTTATTGATTTTATGAAAGAAAATCTAGGTACTTTACGCGAAAACTTATCAAAAGATATCCAACTTGAAACAAATCTAGACAAAATCACACAGGCCATTTATTTGCAAAATATCAATGCAATTACGTTGACACAAATTCTTTTAAATTTAATATCCAATGCGCGAGATAGTTTGGTTGAACACATTGGAAAAATAGAATTGACGGTGCACGATGCTTCTCATCAGCAATCACAATGCAGTTGCTGTGGCATTGACTTCGAGGGGAATTTTGTGGAACTGCAAGTTTGTGATCAGGGAGATGGAATAGATGAGGTTTATTTGGGGCGTATTTTCGACCCATTTTTTACCACAAAAGAAGTAGGAAAAGGACAGGGACTTGGACTTTCAGTCGTGGCGGGGCTAGTTCATAACGCAGGTGGGTATATTAATGTAGCGTCAAAGCCACTTGAGAAAACTACTTTTTCACTATTTTTCCCTATAGCTACTAATACGGAAAATACTTAAATTACAACTAAATAAGCTCATTTAATCGTTCGATTTACGTTTAACTATTTGGAGAATTATCGTGAAACTCAATATTAAATATACCGATGAACAAATTGATAAAATTCGTCAAGAAGGTTTTATTTATACTTGCGCCTGTCCAAGTCAGGTTAGCGAGCAAATTGCGTATTTACGGAAATTATTCAGTTATCAAGGAAATTGCATCACTAGCGGTGAGTCGCTGTTAGATACTAAAACACATGAACTCATCGCCGAGGCTACTTTTCGTGCTCATGAAATTATGCAGCAATGTTTAGAGGACGTCCTAATTCATGAAAAATGGGATTTGGAAACTCTCGATATGCCCGAAGGTTTACGTCAGCGTTTAGACCTTAAACTCAGTCAATAAAAAACGCGATCATGATGAATTTTGCTAACTACTCAAAATTGAATCTGACTATCTTAGTCATGGATGAAAATATTCATAATGCAACTTTTTTAAAACAATCACTGGTTTATTTAGGGCATACAGTATCTGTTTTTTATAATGCCTCTGATGCACTTGACGCTTATAAGAAAAATCCAGGCGAATTTGATGCACTCATTACAGATGGAGAGTTTTTTAAGTTTTTACAAGGTGTTGCGAAATACAATACCGCGAAGACGGCAAAAGATAACGAAAAAAATTTTCTGAATGCAATAGTTTCAATTCGTCCACTACCCATCCTTGTCTGTTGTTTGTATAGTAGCCAGATTGATGCCATAAAATCGCACTTAAGTGATTCCTTGCCGCTAGATTATTTAGATAAGTCTGAAAAAAACAGTGTTAAAAATTTAAACACATGGCTCAATAATCTAAATATTACGCAATCGCATCGAGAAGAATCATTTCCAATTTATCAACTTGTATATGCAAGTAAAGCTGTTAAGGATTTTTCGGAAGATGACTTAGTAAATATTTTGCAGATTTCACGACAAAATAATAAAAAGAAACAAATCACAGGCGCTATGATTTATAGCAAAGGTTACTTCTTGCAAATGCTCGAGGGTCAGCGTAACGCCGTGAATGAATTATTTAATCAACATATTGCTAAAGATAAACGTCATGAAATGGTGAATTGTTTTTTTAAAAATCATGTAGAGAAACGTGAATTTCCCGAATGGTACATGGGTTTTTTTCGCAATGAAGATAATGAAGGGCATGATTTATTAGAGCTTATTGATTTCAAAGAGCATCCAGCAGGTAAGTTTTTCAGGGATAAATTAGCGGAAACACAACAAAATTTTCAGGGCAAATACCCAATCCCACCTGACTATCAAGTAGGTAATGAAATTAGCTGGATTATGGAGGCTATGTGTTCACCGAGTATGCGTTTAATTTTTCAGATGACGCATAATACGGAAGTTGCATTTGAAACGTTAAGGTTAAAATTAGGGCTAGATTGTTTAAAAACGGGTGTTATGCTTACCGATGTTGAGCGAAATATTATCTACCTTAATCGTGGGGCGATGACGTTACTTAATGCAACGCAGAGTGATATACAAAAAGAGATGCCTAATTTTAGTGCTGAGCATCTTATTGGGAATAAAATAGATTTTTTTAAAAATATAGATCACGAAATACATTTATTGAATAGCTCAAATCATGAATCTATCAATACATTAATCAATATTGGTGAGCAGCTTTTACGCCTCACAGTAAGTGAATTTGTTAATGAATGTGGCCAAAAACTTGGTTTTGCAATTGAGATTGAAGAAACTACTCAAAAAAGTAAATCCTAGTTGAAATCCTAAGCGTTTAAAAAAAACCGCTGTTCATTCGAGCATTGGTTTAAATTGCGTTGGGTACA
>CAJBJW010000323.1 GCA_903953455.1 uncultured Pseudomonadota bacterium
TAACTAACAATTAACCGGAGATGCCCTCATGCAATTACCTGTTTTAAATGAACCCGCTGCAAAAAGTGGTTGCGCTGCAAGTTCTTGTGGTTCAAGTGACGATCAACTTAATCATTTATCTGATGAAATTCGCGCTAAAGTACAAAATCATCCTTGCTACTCTGAGGATGCCCATCATTACTTTGCGCGTATGCACGTAGCTGTTGCGCCCGCATGTAATATTCAGTGTCATTACTGTAACCGTAAATACGACTGCGCCAATGAATCACGCCCTGGTGTTGTGTCAGAGTTGTTGACACCAAATCAAGCCGTGAAAAAAACTATGGCTGTCGCCGCAAATATTCCGCAAATGACTGTTTTAGGGATTGCAGGTCCAGGTGATCCACTAGCCAATCCTGAGCGAACGTTTGAAACTTTTCGTAGATTAAGTGAAGAAGCGCCTGATATTAAACTTTGCGTGTCGACGAATGGTTTAGCCCTACCCGACGCGGTGGAAGAATTATCCAAACACAATATTGATCATGTCACCATCACCATTAACTGCGTTGATCCTAAAGTGGGCGCGAAAATCTATCCATGGATTTTCTGGAAAAACAAACGCATCAAAGGGGAAAAAGCTGCCAAAATTCTCATTGAACAGCAACAAAAAGGGTTGGAAATGCTTGTAGCTAAAGGCATTTTGGTGAAAGTAAATTCGGTATTAATTCCTGGCATTAACGATAAGCATCTTGCGGAAGTGAGTCGCATTGTGAAAGCCAAAGGCGCATTTCTTCATAATGTAATGCCGCTGATTGCAGAAGCTGAGCATGGAACGTTCTTTGGTGTCATGGGGCAACGTGGCCCATCGGCCGGCGAATTGCAAGATCTTCAAGATGAATGCGCGGGCGATATGAATATGATGCGGCATTGTCGTCAATGTCGCGCCGATGCGGTGGGTATGCTTGGCGAAGATCGTGGTGGTGAATTTACGCTTGATAAAATTGAGGACATGGAAATTGATTATCAAGCGGCGATGGAAAAACGCAAAGTGATTCATCAGGCCATTGAAAATGAGATGAACAGCAAACGCGCCGCTAAAGTCGACGTCAAAGCAGAAAAAGCCGATACACGCCCCGCATTACTGGCCGTTGCCACAAGTGGTCAAGGTGTTATCAATATGCATTTTGGACACGCAAAAGAATTTTTAATTTATGAAGCTTCGCCCAATGGTGTGCGCTTTATTAGTCATCGCAAAGTCGATCAATACTGCGAAGGCGATACGAGTTGCGGTGATGGTGAGAGCGTGTTGGCGCGAACCATACGCACCTTGGAGGGTTGCGAGGCAGTGCTTTGTTCAAAAATTGGGTTTGAGCCTTGGGATATGCTCGAAAAAGCAGGTATCACACCTAATGGAGAGCATGCGATGGAAGCTATCGAAGAAGCAGTCATGTTGGTTTATAACGAAATGGCGGTGGCTGGAAAATTAGACGATGCTTTGCAACGGGCAACTGCTTAGGAGACTGTGCCATGGCGCTAAAAATTATCGAAAGCTGTGTGAATTGTTTTGCTTGTGAGCCGATTTGTCCAAGTCAGGCGATTTATGA
>CAJBJW010000324.1 GCA_903953455.1 uncultured Pseudomonadota bacterium
ACCGGATGCATTCTCAAGTAATGCACATGCGCCATCACGCGACATACATGCAATGCGCTCAGGTTTATTAAGTACCGGTTTAGACCATGTTGCCAGCAGCGGCGTGAGTTGTTTGAGTAGTGATAAATTCACCTCCGACTCAGCGATGGCGACAAATAACACATCATGTTCGGGCAAATCCTCATTAAACGCGCCAGCAACCGTGAATAAATCCTCAGTAACAAAAAACTGCGTCAGTTCAATACTCGAATTCTCAAGTAGAAATTCAATAGGCGTATTGGCCATTAAATCCCCTGCACTCAATAACGCCAGCACGCGACGATTCGTGGGTGAATGATTTGGGACAATATACTCGCGCTGCAGCTCAATAGCTTGTGCTTGGATTTGCAAGGCCAACTCACGATTGCCTCGCAGTTGCAGAACCGTTGATAAATCCAGTAAGGCATAAGCATCAAATGGATTATCAATGGTTTTTTGAATCAACACTTGCCCAAGTGGAGACAAATCCACGCCATGATGCGCAAGACGCATCAACTCAACCAGTCCAATAAAATTTCTATTTCTTAATTCGTTTAACGCAAGTTGCTCTGTCATAGTTTTAAATTTATAAAGAAGAAGTCGTCAGTATCGCACCCAATTTCAATGTTGATGCTAGTAATGTATCAATATCTTGTTGCGTTGTTCGATGATTGACAATAGCTGCGCGAATCGCAATATGGCCATTTAACGTCGTAGAAGATGGCGCCGCATCACCCGATTCTTGCAAGGCAGTGACAATCTCCGTATTGAGCCAATTCAAATCAGCCCCAGCACAGCGATAACGAAAACACACAATATTGAGCGCCACAGGCGCTAGTAATTCAAGTTCAGGTGTTTGCAAAACTTGCTGTTTCAAATACTGCGCTAACTGGCAGGTATGCGAAATTACCTGACCTAATTTTTTATCCCCGTAAACACTTAATGTAAACCACGTTTTCAACGCACGAAAACTGCGCGATAAATCCAGACCGAAATCACACGCCCAAGGCGAATTGGCTGACAAACCACGCTCGTGACGTTGCAAATACGCCGCCGGTGACGCAAACGCTTGCTGATGCAGTTCACTATCGCGGACTAAAATAAACCCCGCGTCATAAGGTACCTGCCCCCATTTATGAAAATCAAATGCAATGGAGTCAGCACGTTTAATGCCTTTCAATCGCGGTGCTAATTCAGGTGAGAGCATCGCTAAAGCACCAAAGGCCCCGTCTATATGTAGCCAAATATTTTCTCTTGCGCATAAATCAGCAATGGCTTCAATATTATCAATGGCGCCCACGTCTACCGTTCCCACCGTGGCGATCACTAAAAAAGGCTGTTTTCCCGCTGTTTTATCATTGGCAATGGCTTTTTCTAATTGCGTGATGTCTATTTCGTATTGCGCATTCACGTCAATTTTGCGTAACGCATTGGTGCCAATACCGCTAATATCGAGCGATTGGGCGATGCTAAGATGCGCCGCCGTTGACGCATAAGCCGTTAAATGCGTTGATTGCCCTACCCCTTCTTTGCGTGTACTTGCACCTAATACGCTTGTTTTCGCACATAAACAGCCAATAAAATTCGCCATCGATGTCCCAGTGACAAAAATGCCACTTGCTGTATCAGGAAAGTGAAATAAATCACGGACCCAGCGCATCACTTGGCGCTCAATC
>CAJBJW010000325.1 GCA_903953455.1 uncultured Pseudomonadota bacterium
AGAATGATGAGTAAATTTTCAGATGCACCATGAATTTTTTCAAGGTAGTCGTTTTGATTATTTTCTTTTGAATGCAGATCCAGTTCAGATAAACCCAAAATGGCGTTCATTGGCGTGCGAATTTCATGGCTCATATTCGCCAGAAAGTCAGTTTTGGATTGCGCGAGCGTTTCGGCGGCTTCTTTAGCGTCAAGCATCGCTTGCTCTGCCTGTTTTACCCCCGTAATATCGCGCATAATGCTCGATAAAAATTCTGGCTTGCCTTGACTATCGCGATGAAGACTCAAAATTTGTGATACCGCAAGTTCGTGTCCTGATTTGTGCAATAACGTATTTTCACTTTGCCAACTATCATGCTCTAACACATAAGGAATCCCCACGTTTAACACAAATTGCGTGGCTTCATGCGTGTGCATATCATGAATTTTAAGTGTCAATACATCCGCATCCGCAGCTAACCCCACCATTCTTTTCGCTGCGGGATTAAGATACGTTAAATTCGCTTGCATATCGGCCATGCCGATAAAATCACTCGCTTCATTTAAGATTTTTAACAGTCGCTCTCTTTCCGCATCGATGTTTTGACGATCCGCCATCAGCAACGCTAACGATTCCGCTTGAAGTTTGTTGATATTCACCTCAATTTCTAATGCCTGATTTTTAGCAACTAACGCGTCACTATTTGTATTGGCAAGGTTGGTAAAACGAATTAAAGGCAAAAAATAAAAATAATAAATCAACGGAAAATTAATGGTCACCAGCAGTGAAGCATCTATAAAGGCTTCGTGCCACTCTGTCATCGCCGGCAATTTACTCATAAGCAACATAATGAGCGTTTCACTGATAAAAAGGGATGAAAGCAACACGATAAAAAAATTGATCGCTGATGGATTCTTTCTATTTTTTATCGACATAGTCTTGACCGCTACACATTGGATTGTGAAATTAAATTCTGCTGAATTTTCTCTAGCATCTGAACAGGATTAATCGGCTTGGGAATAAAATCACTCATACCCACTGACTGACATTTTTCTTGTTCGTCAAGCGTGACACCTGCACTCATCGCAATAATGGGTAAGTGTGACACTTTTGGATTCTCCCGAATCATTTTTGTCGCTTCTAACCCGTCCATCACTGGCATTTGTATGTCCATTAAAATTACTTCAAACGAATTGTGTTCAAGCAAATCTAACGCCTCTTGGCCATTATCAGCCACAGTGACATCTAATTTAGCATTGCGCAAGAATTCACTCGCTACTTGTTGATTGAGTGGTGTGTCTTCAACGAGAAGTACCCGAACATTTTTGAGTGACTCTGCGGCCTCAGCAAGGCGCTGCGCAAGTGTTTTTTTGGGCTGACTTGGTATAATCGCTTCTGAGCCTTTACCTGATTTTGCAATATCAAAAGGGACTGTGAAGGAAAACTCGCTACCCAAATCAGGCGTACTCTGACAAGTAATTTTACCGCCCATCAATTCAACGAATTTTTGACTAATGACAAGGCCAAGTCCTGAACCACCAAAACGCCGACTAATTGAAGTATCCGCTTGCGAAAACGCTTGAAATAACCCTTTTTGCTGGGCTTCGTTCATTCCAATGCCCGTGTCAATGACCGAAAATTTTAATGTGATTTTTTCATTTTCTTGGTACGCAAGAGTGACAATCAATTGCACAAGTCCGATTTGAGTGAACTTAATACTATTGTTAAGTAAATTGGTTAATACTTGTTGCAAGCGGAGCGCATCGCCCATTAATTCGCGATGTATGAGTGGGTCAATATCTAATATGAACTTTATATTTTTTTGTCTTGCGGTGACGCTAAATAGATTATGTAAATTATTGAGTAGATCGTCTAAATTAAAGGAGGCATACTCCATTTTGATGGCGTTAGAATCCAATTTTGAGAAGTCTAAAATATCATTTAAGATACCCAACAACGTTTCAGATGCCCCTAATATTTTTTCGAGATAATCACTTTGTCGATTAGCAGGCACATTCAGCGCTAATTGAGATAAGCCAATAATCGCGTTCATGGGTGTGCGAATTTCATGGCTCATATTCGCCAGAAAATCGGTTTTTGACTGCGCAAGGACTTCGGCGGCTTCTTTGGCTTCATTCATGATTTGCTGAGTATGTTTAAACTCCGAAATATCAATACAAGACCCTATGTAGCCATCAAAATTACCTAACGCATTAAAGCGAGGTATGCCCGTATCGAGTATCCAGCGATAGTCACCACTATGATGTTTAAGTCGATATTCCATTTTAAACGGAAGACGTAAAGTATAGTTGATATGATAAATATCAAAACAATGTTCAATATCTTCAGGATGAACACCGACTAACCAGCCCTCTCCGACCTCTTCTTCAAGTGAGCGTCCCACAAAATCTAGCCACACTTGATTAAACCAAAAACAGATCGCATCCCTATCTGCTTGCCAAATTAGTACAGGCGTGGCATCAGCCATGGTACGAAAATTTTCCTCACTTTTTGCCAGTTCAGCCGTGCGAATTTTAATGAGGTCCTCAAGTAGCATCTTGCGACCAGTGATAATTAACGTAGCACTGCCAATTAAACTGGTGATGATTAAGCCCATTAACAAAACATGCCATGAATAATTAGCATGAATGTGATCTGCACTTAATTCATCATGACGGTCTAAATAAGCTTTTGTGACTGAAATATTCATTTTCCAAAAACGGTCACCCAACTTCATCATGAACGTATTGCTCAAATTCAATGAGCGTGCTGACATTTCCTGAGTTTCATAAAGGACATCTAATTCAGTATCACTGCTGTTATCATAAAGTTGAATAGCTAAATTTTCATGCTTGATTTCATTTAATGCCGAATCAATCATGTCACCAATCCGAAAAACACCGACAATAAAGCCTTGGATATTCGCCCTTTTCTCATCGACTGTATTGTGAGCCATATCATTGCGATACACAGGTAAAATGGCTAATACCCCCGATTGTGTGCCATGCTCCTGCACGAGCGTTAACTTTGAAGTTAAGGTCAATTTACCGCTGTCTATCGCTTGATTGAAAGTTCGCTTGCGATTTACCTCAGAAAGCGTATCAAAGCCAAACACTTTTTCATTACCTTTCATGGGTTCAATAAAATTTACCACCACATAACGGTCACGTTGCGGGGCAGTTAACATGTTTTTATTTTTATCACGCTCGGTAATGTGAAAGTTACTAAAACCTTCTTTTCGAACAGTCGATTCAAACTCATGACGCTGCGAATTCGTTACCACTTCACTAAACTCGAGTGCTTGAATA